>JACZQL010000082.1 GCA_022545745.1 Deltaproteobacteria bacterium
AGCGGGAAACGTCAGTGAAAAGTATGATATCATCGCCTTCGCTGTTGGCCGGATAAAAACCGTACACGGCATGTGCGGTGAGCAACTTTTTGTCCACGATCTCCTGTAGGAGCTCCTTGGCGTCGGCAAACAATTCCCTGGCCGCCGGGCCCCTAACCGGGTCGTCCAGCAGTCCTGGGAAGCTTCCCCTCATCTCCCAAGCATGAAAAAATGGGGACCAGTCAATGAAAGGGACCAGTTCCGACAGAGGGAAATCCCGTAGCTGTTTGTTGCCAATAAACTCTGGGACGGAAATGTCTGAGTCATCCCATTCGATGTGTTTCTTGCGCCGCAGGGCCTCCTCGTACGTCAATAACGGGGCCGCTTGTTTTCCTTCAAAATCCGCAACGATCCTCTGTTGTTCGGCCCGATTTTTAGCATCCAAGGCTTTGCGAGATTCGGGTCTCATCAGGTTACCCATGACGGGCACGGCACGCGAGGCATCGATCACATGAATCGTCTCATGCCGGTAGGCTGGGGCGATCTTGACGGCCGTGTGCCTCTTGCTCGTGGTGGCACCTCCGATCAGGAGCGGCACGTCCATGCCGCGACGATCCATCTCCTTGGCTACGTGGACCATTTCATCCAAAGAAGGAGTGATGAGACCGCTTAGGCCAACGACGTCCACCTTTTCTTCTACTGCGGTATTGATGATCTTATCCGAGGGGACCATCACCCCCAGGTCGATAACTTCATAATTGTTGCATCCCAGCACCACGCCAACGATGTTTTTTCCGATGTCATGGACGTCGCCTTTCACTGTGGCCATAACGATCTTTTTCCTCACCTGAGTTTCTTCCACCGCTTGCTTCTCTGCGTCAAGAAGGGGGGTCAAGTAGGCAACCGCCTTTTTCATTACCCGAGCGCTTTTGACCACCTGGGGGAGAAACATTTTACCTTCGCCAAAAAGGTCTCCCACCACATTCATGCCGTCCATCAGTGGGCCCTCGATGATTTGCAGAGGCCGCTCGTATTTCTTGAGTGCCTCTTCCAAATCGGCGTCGATGTAGTCTGTGATTCCCTTGATGACGGCATGGGAAAGCCGATGGTCCACGTCCTCGTTTTCTCTGGCGGTGTCTTCCTCAACCTCTTTCTTGGAACCTTTGACCCCCTCGGCGAACTCCAGCAGTCGTTCGGTGGCGTCGGCGCTCCGATTGAAGAGGACATCTTCCACGACCTTTAGCAGATCCTCTGGGATCTCCTCATACACGGCGAGTTGCCCGGCGTTCACAATGCCCATGTCCATTCCGGCCTGGATGGCGTGGTAGAGAAACGCGGAATGCATGGCCTCACGGATGGTATCGTTGCCGCGGAAGGAAAAGGAGAAATTGCTCACACCGCCGGAGATGTGACAGTAGGGTAAAAGCTCTTTGATCTGCCGCGCGGCTTCAATGAAATTGATGCCGTAGTCGTTATGCTCTTCCATTCCCGTCGCCACGACGAGGATGTTGGTGTCGAATATAAGGTCGCTATCATCGAAACCTATCTCATCGGTAAGGATCTTGTGGCAGCGCTTGACGACTCGGATTCGGTCCTCGATGGTGGTGGCCTGTTTTTCCTCGTCAAACGCCATGACGACCACCGCTGCCCCGTAGCGTTTGATGAGGCGTGCACGCCGTTTGAATTCTTCTTCCCCCTCTTTGAGGGAAATTGAGTTAACCACTGCCTTGCCTTGGACGCACTTGAGCCCCGCCTCGATGACTTCAAAATTGGAACTGTCAATTACGATGGGGACACGGGCGACGTCGGGCTCGGCGGCGATGTAATTGAGAAATACCTGCATGGCCTTGACCGAGTCGAGCATCCCCTCATCCATATTCACGTCGATCAGATTGGCGCCGTCCTCAATCTGGTCCCTGGCCACAGAGAGGGCTTCCTCGTATTTTTCTTCGCGGATCAACCGGGCGAACTTTCGCGAGCCTGCCACGTTCGTGCGCTCGCCGATCATGATGAAATTCGACTCCGGTCGAATGGTTAGCTCCTCAAGTCCGCTGAGGTGAGTGAAGCGATCCGGCTCGGGAGGTTTTCGGGGTCGGGCGCCACGAAGGACTTCGGCGATGGCAGCGATGTGTTCGGGATTTGTCCCGCAGCAGCCTCCGATCAAATTGACCCAGCCTTCTTTGACCCAGTTTTCCAGGGCCCTGGCCAGCTCATCGGGACCCATGTCATAACCGCCGAATTCGTTGGGCAACCCTGCGTTGGGGTAGGAAAAGACAGGAAGCGGTGAGAGGCGCGCGAGCTCCTCTACATGGGGACCCATCAGATCCGGGCCAAGGGCGCAGTTCATTCCCACTGCAGTCAGTTCTGCTTGGGAAATGGAAGCGAGGAATGCCTCGAGGGTTTGTCCGGAAAGGGTGCGGCCGCTCCTGTCCGTAATAGTCACGGAAGCGAAGACGGGAATACGAATTCCAAGTTTACCTAGAAGCTTGTCGATGGCGAACAGGCAGGCCTTCAAGTTCAAGGTGTCAAAGGACGTCTCGGGAAGAAGGAGGTCCACACCCCCATCGAGCAATCCACGTGCCTGATCGGAGTACGCCTGGACCAGCTCGTCGAAGGTAACGGCCCGGAAGGCCGGGTTGTTGACATCTGGGGAGAGGGACGCGGTTCGGTTCGTGGGCCCCATGGCGCCGGCGACAAATCGGGGTCTATCTGGGGATTTCCGATTGGCATCTTCAACTGCCCGCCGAGCGACCTTTGCCGCAGTCACGTTTATGTTATAGGCCTCTCCCTCCAATCCGTAGTCTGCTAAGGAAATAGCGTTAGAATTGAAGGTGTTGGTCTCGATGATATCCGAGCCGGCCTCTAAGTATTGCCGGTGGATTTTCTCGATAGCCCCGGGTTGGGTGATCGATAGTAGATCGTTGCATCCCTTGAGAGGTCGGCTATGGTTGGCGAAACGCTTCCCACGAAAGTCCTTTTCATCCAGGTTGAGGGCCTGGATCATGGTCCCTGTGGCACCATCGAAGAGGAGAATTCTCTCAGAGATGAGATCTTGGATTTGCTTTACGGAGTCTCCCATC
This sequence comes from Deltaproteobacteria bacterium, assembly GCA_022545745.1. Next base: position 3,060 of record JACZQL010000082.1, read on the forward strand.
ACTGTCCATCTGATTGCGGATCGAAGCTATTCTAGCATAATCTCAGCGGATCACTAATGGAAGGCGGGAGCCTGGTCCCAAATCTCCCAGTGCCAGCGGTGAGCGGAGTTTCGCCGGTATAATTCCCTTGATTTTATCCTATGCCCGATTATAGTTTTTATACTTGAATAGTCTGGACCCATTGAATCAAAAGGAGGTTTTACGATGTCAGAGTCAGGTACATATACCATTGAGCAGTTTGTTGGTGACATGAAAAAGGTCTTTGCCAGCACCAAGGACCCGCGCGCGCAGGCAGGTGCCATAGCCAAGCATATGGAAGCACTCCTGGTCTCGCCCAGCCTGCCGGATGAAATTCAACAGCGGGCCGCTGGCCGCACAGGCCGCATCGACCTCTATGTCGATCAGGAGCACGGACACCCTGGTCCAGGTTTCTGCCTGATGACCTCAATCCCTGATCCGAATGCACAGGGCGATTCACGTGAGCGCTATCCCCATGACCATGGTGCCTCTTTTGTGGTCTATGGTGTGTTTAAGGGTGCTGCTCAACAGGTGAAGTTCCGATGGACTTGTCCAGACAATGGGGACCGGAAGACGCCGGAGCTGAAAGAATACGACCGCTTCACGCAGAATACGGGTCAGGCAGCGTTCTTCCTCCCCGGGGAGATCCACATGACCGGCCCTGCGGGAGACGGGCCAAGTAGGATCATTCGGCTCGAAGCACAAAAGCTCGACCGTGTGCTACGCCACTCGTATAAATCCAAGGGGGCGTTCGTAGCCTTGGTCGAGACATAACGATCAAGAGATTGGTTTGAGTTGTGCAAAACGATTAAAACGTTTCAGCCGTTTAAGAGTAATCGTTTTGAATTGTTAGAATGGACGGATCTGCTTAGGCCAACGCGTAGCTCTGCGTAGGTATTACGAATCCGATACTAGAAGGTCCAGAATCTCGTGAAATTTTATGCTAGTTGTCATTGAGCCAAAATGAAAATTCTGTTCGATGCGTAGCCCTTCGTCCTCGACCTCCAGGATTTTGCCCTCTCGTTCGATCCCATCCCTCATCAGAATTTTTACCCATCGACCCTTATAGGTTCTAACTGCATCAATGTCGATCCTGCTATAGGTAACCTCTTTCGGTGTCGTATCCGCCGCTAATCGGCTTTCAGGCCTCTTTTTAACTCTTCTTGTGGGTTGTTCAGCAGGCTTTGGTGGTTTCTTTTTTGCTACGGCAACGATGGGTTTGGTAATATCAACAAATGTTCCCGCCTTGTCGGTGTAGCCAGCCTTTGTCGTTTTCCATTGTCCCGCGCTCTTTTCTGACAGAAGGGTAACCGTCTTCCGCCCTTTGGTTCCAGCGGCCTGCATTAAAAAAAATGCTTTCCCATAGTCGCCTACAGCTGCAAAGTTCCCCGTAAAGAACCAGCCAATTTTGACTGGCTTGCCTACCTCTTGTTGGATCCTAGGATTTGTTTTCAGATATTTCTCGGCTGATTGATAGGCTTCTGAATCCTTGAGAAAGATTCTCATGCCAACAAAGAGGCCGATAAAGAGAGACACGCTTACCACCGCTAGGGTAGCAAGCAATTTTGTCCTTATTAAATTGTTTCGACGGACCTCGGTGGTTCCAACGGGAGTAGCTTTGGGCCTGATCACGTATGTGCCGGCAATCTTATCGTGCCAGGCTTGCTTATTCTTGTCTAAAGCGATCCAGAGGTATCCCAGCCCAAGCGCCAAAGCAGAAAAGAACGCGGCAATCAGCCTTATGGCTATCTGTTTGACAGTGGGTTTTGCACCATTGATGGAAACTATTTGCATGCCTAGCAACCGATATCCCAGGGTTGCACCAAAGGCGAACTTGAGCCCGATCATGTAGGCGAGAAAAATCACCAATTCCACGACAGCGGTTAGTATATTGGATGAGAAACTAACGATGGCGAAGACGATTCCCAGCAATAGGCAATCGATCAGGTTGGCGATTCCTCGTTTCCAGTAACCGCCGTATTGAGTTCGGACGTAAACGTTACATTCCATATGCGTTATTTACGGACATCCGCAATGTTTTGCATTGGGACACGGACAGATATTGTGCCATAGTCATAATCTTGTTCGAGGTGTACTATATTCTCTTTTACATCTACGATTCGTCCCTCTCGTTGCAAACCATCCTTCATCAAGATTGTGACCCATTGACCCTTGTAGTTTTTGAGCGCGTGAAGATTGATTTGTCTAGGGCTAGCATTGCCTGAAGATCTTCGTGCCGAAGCTTGTTTTTTCAGTCTGTTTTCCTGTTCTCTAATGCTCTGTAACAGTTCTCTTGACTCAGCCAAAAGCCCTGGCAGTTCTTCAAGGCTTGTTACCTTTGGTATCGGTTTTTGGATTTTAGCCACCGTTGGCTTTTGGATTCTAATAGGTTTGCCCTCTTTTGCGTGGTAGGTTTTCACGTAATATCCGCCGCCTAAGAGGACAATGACTAGGAGGATCTGCTTGAGCGGTAACTTGAAAGAGGACCTCTCCGAATCCTCATCCTCCAGCGGAATTCGGTACTTAGGAGGGGCATCCGGCACCTCGCCTCCCATCGCCGCACCTACTGCTTCATCACCCTCCGTTGCCTCACTCGCCATCACGTCGTTCGCACCTACCTCACTCTCTTCCACATCAGGCTCTAGCGCGGCGCTCTCTTCTACCTTGGTCTCCTCTCCCTCCTGCAGAGCGAAGTCGTTGCCAGGGACCTCGCTTTCCGGGGCCTCGTTCTCTACCGCTTCGTCTTCAGTCTTTTTGTCTTTGTCTTTGAATTTAAAGTCCATTGGCCTCACCCAGTGCAGGATTAGGTAATTTGCAGGTCAGATCGGATCCTCGATTTAACCTCCAGTCAAGATACCTCGTGCAATTTGTCTTTTTACCCCCCACGGAAGAGGGGGACTTAGCTAACAAAAGGGGCAGAAATCATGCCAACGGTTGCCAATCACCCCTGATTGGATAAAAATCATTATTTATCAATGGGTTATGTTGTTTTTGGCAGGCTGCAATTGGAAGAATTTTAGGCGAGAATAATGCTCATTTTGATCAAGTTTGATCGCCCGTCTGGCAAATAATGTCCTACCCTTTGCCAGAGGAAATGGCGAGAAAAGAGGGTAAATCCTATTTCCTATATGAAGGATTTGAACTCCTTGAACGAGTTGAACAATGTAATTTGCCACCATCAGAGTTCCCACTCAGTGTAGCAGGTTTAGCGCCTGGCCTTGATACAGATGAGCTCCGGCTCGGCCGTGTAAATCTTGTCGTGGCTGGTCATATGGCACGGGAATTGCTACGAAATTCTTCGAATT
>JACZQL010000083.1 GCA_022545745.1 Deltaproteobacteria bacterium
GGCAGCGCGTTTCCCCAGCTTGGTTGCCTGGATGGCCGCCTTCTGTCCCGCTGGGCCCGACCCAATGACCGCTAGATCATACCGTTCATTCATCCCGTTTAATTATCTACCTTATGCATAGGAAAAGACCAACGCCCGTCAGCCTCAAACACCGGGGGTGAGCCTGGATAGCGTTTCAAGACGGGTAAAAAACAGGAAGGGTGGGCGGGTTTACCTCCTGGTCTCGCCCTCGCCCACTTGGATACGGACTAGCGCACGTCGAAGGGCAGCTTGAGTGGCGATGAACTCCTGGTCCTCAGGGTTCAACTCCTCCATCTTTTTTTCCGCCCTCTCCCGCGCGCTCTGGGCGCGTTCTACATCGATTTCGTCCTCATACTCTGCGGTATTGGCCAGAACCGTCATTTCGTTGTTCAGGACCTCGGCATACCCACCGGTTAAGGCAAGGCGGACCCGATCTGCCCCTGCCTTATAGCTCATTTCTCCAATATCCAGTGTGGTTAAAAACGTGATGTGATTTGGCAAAACGCCCAGTTCACCCAGGGTTCCGGGCACTGTAACCTCGTCCACCTCCTGCTCCAGCAGGAGCCGGCTGGGAGTGACCAATTTCAATAAGACCTTTTCTGCCATGAGTCTATGACCATCCCTTGGGTAAATTGCGTGTGACGAGTGATTCTAAGGGATGCACGGTCAGCGGTCAATAGCACCTCCCAGGCCCATCCCTATGCCTGCCCTATAGGGCAGGCTCCCTTTCCTCTCATACGATCCAGTTACGTAGATGTGCACAAATGTACCTTGACGGGTTTAAAAGTAAAGAGGAAAATTGAGGATTAAACTCAGAGTGAGATGTGACCGGTAGAAGATGGGCCAGCTCGAAAGAGGAAGAAAACGGGTAGTCATTGAGGGGGTGCGGCCTGAGGTCGATGGGGGTCGTTTCCCCGCAAAGCGGGTCGTGGGGGAGAGGGTTGTGGTCGAAGCGGACATTTTTGCGGATGGTCATGATGCCATCTCTGCTTTGCTGCAGTACCAAAAAGAAGGGGATGTGGAATGGAAAGAGGTCCCCATGGTGCACCGAGTCAACGACCGTTGGCGCGGTGATTTTGAGGTTTCAGAAGTTGGCTGTTACCGTTACACCCTCCTCGCTTGGATCGATCCCTTCAAGTCATGGCGAGAAAGCCTGATCAAGAGAGTGGAAGTGAAACAAGACGTCACCGTGGACATTTTAGTAGGAGCCGACCTCCTGGTGGGAACCAGCCAATGGGCGTCGGGGGGTGATAAGAGAAAACTGCTAGCCTATGCCAGTGAGCTGCGGTCGGGCTCATTGAACCGAATCGAAAGGGGCCTGGACGAAAACCTATACGTGATCATGTCAAAGTACCCGGACAAACGGGCTGCAACTCGTTACGACAAGGAACTGGTGATTGTGGTGGATCGAGAGACGGCCCGCTTTAGCACGTGGTATGAGATGTTTCCTCGATCGTGCACCTCTCAGCCAGGCAAGCACGGTACCTTTAAGGACTGCGAAAAGCGTCTCGATTACATTGCAGGTATGGGGTTCGACGTGCTCTATCTGCCTCCCATTCACCCCATCGGTCAGACCCACCGCAAGGGTAAGAACAATACCCTCAAGGCTGCGGCCAAGGATCCGGGCAGTCCGTGGGCCATTGGTGGAGTCGAAGGGGGACACAAGGACATCCATCCCGACCTGGGAACTCTAAGTGACTTCAAGAAACTTATTAAGAAGGCCAATGATTGCGGCATCGAGATCGCCTTGGACATCGCCTTTCAATGTTCACCCGATCATCCTTACGTCAAAGAGCACCCGGACTGGTTTCGTAAGCGTCCCGACGGGACTATTCAATACGCCGAGAACCCGCCGAAAAAGTACCAGGACATTTACCCCTTGGAATTTTCAGGTGAACAATGGCGCGAGATCTGGGATGAGCAGATGAGTGTGGTCCTGTTCTGGATCGAACAGGGCGTTCGAACCTTCCGCGTGGATAACCCTCACACCAAGCCGTTCCATTTTTGGGAGTATCTCATTAACGGTATCAGGAGAGATTACCCCGACGTCATCTTCCTCGCGGAGGCCTTCACCCGTCCCAAAGTGATGTATGGCCTAGCCAAGCTTGGATTTTCGCAGTCCTACACCTATTTCACCTGGCGCAACACCAAGAGGGAGCTCACTCAGTACTTCACGGAGGTTACCCGAACCGATTTGCGCGATTTTTTTAGGCCCAATCTATGGCCCAACACACCGGATATTCTAACCGAGTATCTCCAGTCGGGAGGTCCCCCAGCCTTTATGACGCGGCTGGTCCTGGCGGCAACCCTGGGGGCTAACTACGGGATCTACGGACCCGCCTTTGAGCTCTGTGAGAACCGTCCTATGGAGGCCGGGAGCGAAGAGTACCTCAACTCAGAAAAATTCGAGATTAAGCATTGGGACATCCATCAAGCTGACAGTTTAAAAGAACTTATCACCAAGGTGAACCGCATCCGCAAGGAAAATGTGGCACTGCAAAGCGACTGGAGTCTTCTCTTTCACCCAGTCGATAATGACCGGCTCATCTGCTACAGCAAGCAGACCGAGGATTTCAGTAACGTCATCCTGGTGGTGGTGAACCTGGACCCCTATCATACCCAGTCGGGTTGGGTCGAGCTGCCCCTTGAATTTCTTGGTGACGATCCGGAAAAACCCTATCAGGTCTATGACCTTCTAACCAACGCCCGCTACCTCTGGCATGGCAAGCGGAACTATGTAGAGCTCAACCCCCAGGCGATTCCTGCACACATTTTCCGGGTACAGCACGGCCTTCGGACGGAACGGAATTTCGATCACTTCATGTAGAATGGCACTGACACACAGGTCTCATCTCCATAGAAGATCCAAGAGTTCGGAAGAGTTCTGTTTGGACGACGAGCCGCTCTGGTACAAAGACGCGGTCATTTACCAGCTTCACGTCCGGGCCTTCTGTGACGGGAACGGAGACGGGATAGGCGATTTCAAAGGTCTGACGGAGAAGTTGGATTATCTCCAGGACCTGGGTGTCACGGTGCTCTGGTTACTTCCCTTTTATCCCTCGCCATTACGGGATGACGGTTACGATATTTCCGACTACACGAGCGTTCATCCCAACTACGGGACCCTGGGCGATTTCAAGGGGTTCCTCAGGGAAGCCCATCGGCGTGGTCTTAGGGTGATCACCGAGCTGGTCATCAATCACACCTCCGATCAACATCCCTGGTTCCAACGGGCTCGGCGAGCTGAGCCCGGCAGTCGTCAGCGCGACTACTATGTCTGGAGTGACACGCCGGAGAAGTACCAAGAGGCAAGAATCATTTTCCAGGACTTCGAACCGTCCAACTGGTCGTGGGATCCCATGGTCAAGGCCTACTACTGGCATCGGTTTTATTCCCATCAGCCTGATTTAAACTTCGATAACCCCGAGGTCAAAAAGAAGGTCTTTGGTTGGGTGGATTTCTGGATGGGCATGGGTGTGGATGGTATGCGACTCGATGCCGTTCCCTACCTTTACGAACGAGAAGGAACCAACTGTGAAAACCTGCCTGAGACCCATGCCTTCTTGAAAGAGCTTCGGCACTACATCGATGGAAAATACAAAAACCGAATGCTTTTGGCTGAGGCCAACCAGTGGCCGGAGGACGCGGTGGCATACTTCGGCGATGGGGACGAATGCCAGATGGCCTTTCATTTCCCGGTCATGCCGCGTCTGTTTATGGCCATCCATATGGAGGATCGATTCCCCATCTTCGATATCCTCGACCAGACACCCGAGATTCCTGAAAACAGTCAGTGGGCCCTTTTCCTGCGCAACCATGATGAGCTGACGTTGGAAATGGTTACGGATGAAGACCGTGACTACATGTACAAGGTCTATGCCAATGATCCTCAGGCACGGATCAATCTGGGTATACGCCGACGGCTGGCCACTCTGTTGGGAAACAATAGGAGGAAAATGGAGCTGATGAACAGTCTTCTCTTTTCCCTTCCCGGGACCCCGGTGATTTATTACGGGGACGAGATCGGCATGGGAGACAATATCTATCTCGGCGATCGAAACGGTGTGCGCACCCCGATGCAATGGAGCGCTGATCGAAATGCCGGTTTTTCACGGGCGAACCCGCAACGCCTTTACCTGCCGGTCATCATTGACCCCGAGTACCACTATGAAGCTCTCAACGTGGAAGCGCAGCAGCGGAACCTCCATCTGCTTCTGTGGTGGATGAAGCGGCTCATTCTGCTGCGTAAGCGATTCCAGGCCTTCGGACGAGGATCCATTGAATTCCTCTATCCGGAAAATAAGAAAGTTCTTGTTTTTATCCGTCGCCTCAACGATGAGATCCTCCTGGTGGTGGCCAACCTCTCACGGTTTGTCCAATTTGCAGAGCTGGATCTGTCCTCTTTTGAAGGCATGGTACCCATGGAACTGTTTGGTCAGACAGATTTTCCCCCCATTGGCCGTTTGCCTTATTTTCTAACCCTAGGCCCGCACACGTTTTACTGGTTCAAACTGGAGCCTCCCCGCGCCCCTGAGGTGGATACGACCGATGGCCCAACCGAGCTGCCACTGCTCGAGATGTCAGGCCCGTGGGATCGGGAACTGGACGAAGGGACGAAACTTGGACTGGAAAAACATTTGGCTGCTTACCTCAAGACCTGTCGCTGGTTTGGGGGCAAGGCTCGACCCGTGAGGTCAGTCAAAATTGTTGACTCGATCCCGGTCTCCTTTGATGGAACCAGGGCCTGGCTGAACATCCTGGAGGTCCAGTATGGAGACGGACGCCCCGAGACTTATCTTTTGCCCCTTGCCTTTGGGACGGAAGAACAGGCCGTCCAGCTGAGTCAGGACACTCGCAATGCGGTCGTGGTACGAGTGCAGATGAAGGACGGAGAACAGGATTCGGAGGGAATTCTTTATGACGCCTTTTTCGATGAGAGCTTTTGCCAATCACTGCTCGATGCCATATCCCGTCGCAGATGCATCAAAGGGAAGTCGGGAGAGATGGTGGCGTCACACTCCCGTGCCTTTCGCAAAGTTCGGGGTTCCGAAGACATGTCTCTCGAGTCTTCCCTCCTGAAGGCTGAACAGAGCAACACCTCAGTCATTTATGGAAATCGTTTGATACTCAAAATGTTCCGGCGTCTTCACGAAGGAATAAACCCCGAACTGGAGATTGGACACTTCACTGCGGAGAGGACTTCCTTTCATCACGTTCCACCCCTGGCCGGCGCCCTCGAGTACCGTGGAAACCAGGGAGAACCCATCACCCTTGGTATCCTTCAGGGTCTCGTCTCAAATCAGGGGGATGCCTGGCAGTATACCCTGGAGTGTTTGGCACGCTACTTTGAAGACGCATTGACAAGAAAGCAGGTGGAGGTGGCCAGCCTGTTTTTGCCGCGGGAAGAGCTGCTGGATTGGGTGGAAAAAGAAATCCCCCCCCTAGCCCAGGAAATTATTGGATCCTATCTATCCTCGGCGCGACTCTTGGGCCAACGGACGGGCGAGCTCCACGTGGCTCTGGCCTCGGGCCAGGAAGATCCTGCCTTTGCCCCTGAACCGTTTTCGCCCTTTTATTGCCGCTCCTTGTATCAGAGCATGAGAAGTTTAGCGGACCAAGAGTTGGACCTTCTTGCCAGCCGCTTAAGGGGGCTGCCTGAAATGGTTCGAGCCGAAGCTGAAAAGGTTTTGCATCTCAAGAAGGAAATCTTAAACAATTTGCATGTGCTTCTCGAAGAGAAATTTACTGCCAAGCGGATTCGCTGCCACGGGGATTACCACCTGGGCCAGGTGCTTTATACTGGGAAAGACTTTGTCATCATTGACTTTGAAGGTGAACCCTCCCGTTCGGTGAGCGAGCGTCGTCTCAAGGGATCGCCTCTCAGGGACGTTGCCGGTATGCTCCGGTCTTTCCACTACGCCGCCATTTCGAAGTTGAAAAGCGGAGAATTCCGACCAGAGGATAAGCCCGAGCTCGAGACCTGGGCTCGCTTCTGGTACTTCTGGGTCAGCGTTGGCTTCCTGCAGTCCTATTTCAATGCGACTCGGAAGACACTGTTTGTTTCCGAGTCCGGGGAGGAGATCAAGACCCTGCTGGACATCTACCTTCTGGAAAAAGCCATCTATGAGCTTGGCTATGAGCTCAACCATCGACCAGACTGGGTCCATGTCCCGCTGCAGGGCATCTTAGAATTGGTGTCACCGGTTGACTGAAGGTTAGAGGGATCATCCAGATGAATCAGCTTTATCAACTAGCCCGCCTTTATAACCTGCAGACGGCGTATACCGATGGGATGGGCCATCGAAGGCAAGCATCGCCGGAATCGATACTGCAGGTTCTTCGGGCC
>JACZQL010000084.1 GCA_022545745.1 Deltaproteobacteria bacterium
AGTCAGTACGCGTATGCAGCCGGATCGGGATATCATTATCATTCCCCGTCTTGCCTGTTCCACCCTGGATCCATCCGTGCCGACGCCGCGTACCACTGCGGGGTGGGGAATGGACGCCACAATGCCCATGGGGGGTCATGAGTGGTTTGAAAAGGTCACGGTCCCCGGAGTCGACAAGGTCAAATACATTTAGAAAAAAATTAACTTTGTCGGTTGAATTTTGAATGTCTGAATCGGAGAAGAGATTGCTCGCGCAAAGACGCAAAGGGCGCCAAGTTCGGAGGAAATAGCAAGATCTTTCTCTTTGCGAGCTTGGCGGCTTGGCGCGAAAATCTTTCTTGAAGTTGTTCTGGTGATAATTCTGTCGGTATGAATCTAAAGTTGCTATGAGAGACTTTGAGTACCATGAGCCGGCCACGGTGGCCGAGGCCTGCCGACTGCTTGAGCAATACGGAGGGGAAGCGCGGGTCTATGCGGGAGGGACCGGCCTGAGCATCCTCATGAAGCAGGGTCTCCTTCGGCCCAAGGCCTTGATCAATATCAAGAGGATCCATGATTTGAGGGGGATTGAATTTGACTCCACCAAGGGCCTGATCATTGGGGCCCTGGTCACCCATCACGAACTCGAGACATCGGAACTGGTTTGGAAACAACTACCCATCCTGCGCCATGTGGAGAGAGAGGTGGCTAACATCCGGGTGCGGAACATGGGAACCGTAGGTGGAAATTTGGCCTCGGGTGAGCCTCTGACGGATCTCCCGTCCCTTTTCATCTCCCTGGACGCACGGGTGACCATCCTCGGCGCCTCGGCAGAGCGCACGCTTCCCCTCGAAGAGCTCTTCTTGGATTATTACGAGACGGTCCTCGCCGATGACGAAATCTTGACCCAGGTGGTGGTTCCCCCTCCACCGCTTCGTACAGGGATAGAGTACGTCCGGTTTTCCAGCGGCTCGGTGGTGGACAAACCCTGCGTTGGGGTGTCAGTACGCATTTCGCTAGAACCAAAGAGTCGAATCTGTCGAGACGTGAGGATTGCCCTGGGCTGCGTTGCCCCCACACCCATGCGCGCCCGCGAGGCGGAACAGGCATTAGAGGGGAAACAGTTCGAGCCGGAGGGAGTGGAGCAGGCGGCCAGCCTAGCGTCACAGGAATGCAGTCCGTTGGATGACCTGCGCGGGTCAGAGAAATACAAGAGAGAGATGGTGCGGGCCCTGATCAGGCAGGCCGTTCCGACGGCCTATGAGCGGGCTCGAGAAGCAGAGAAGAAGGCATGAAGAGATCGGTTCGTATGTCAGTCAACGGTATCGAGCGGGTGATGGAAGTAGAACCACGAATGACCCTGCTAGAGGTCCTGCGCGAGCGACTCGCATTGACCGGGGCGAAACTCGGCTGCGATATCCAAGTATGTGGAACCTGCACCGTGCTGTTGGATGGAAAGCCGGTGAGCGCCTGTTCCACCCTTGCGGTGGATGCCGGCGGTTGCAGCGTGACGACCATCGAAGGACTGGGGGACGGAGACGCCTTGGACCCCCTGCAAGAGGCCTTTATGGATTTTGGTGCGTTGCAGTGTGGTTACTGCACCTCAGGTTTTATTCTGACCGCCAAGGCACTATTAGCGGAAAACCCGCACCCAACGGAGGCAGAGATCCGCAGCTATTTGACAGGAAACTTCTGTCGGTGCGGGTGTTACCTCGAGATTGTGGAGGCCGTCCGGAAGGTGGCGGGCCAATAGGAATCGTTCCATGGCGGATCATGCTACGAAGAACTCGGTGCGTCGCTTAGATTTCAAGGCCAAGGTCACGGGTAGGGCCGTTTATCTGGCCGATATGAAATTCCCGGGCATGTGTGATGGACGTGTGCTGCGGAGTCAGGTCCCCCATGCGCGGATTCAACGCATCGATGCATCCAAGGCGTTGAGGATTCCGGGAGTCCTGGCGGTTTTGACGCGCGATGACATTCTCAAAGACCAGGGGATTGATCCCTACTACGGCCCGGTCTTCAAGGATCAGACCATTGTGGCAGTGGACAAGGTCCGGCATGTGGGGGATCCCATTGCAGCGGTTGCCGCCAGGGAGCCGGATGCGGCGGAAGAGGCACTTCAGGCCATCGAGGTGGAATACGAGGAGCTTCCGGCGGTCTATGATGTGCACGAGGCCATCAAAAAAGAGGCACCTTTGGTCCACGAAACGGTTCAGAAACCGCTGCGTGGCTTCGCAGACCTGGCTGAAATTCAAGCCGTCGAAGGAACGAATATCTGCACCCATTTTAAGCTCACTAAGGGCGATGTGGAAAAAGGTTTCAAGGAATCGGATTATATTTTTGAGGATACCTTTTCTCTCCCCACCACCCAGCACGCGGCCCTGGAGCCCCATGGTTGCATTGCCTCGGTTGAAGCGGACGGGCGCATTACGGTCTGGTCCACCACCCAGAATCCCTTTGTGGTTCGAACCCAGCTGTCCAATATCTTTAAGGTACCGGTATCGAAGGTTCGGGTGATAGCCCCATACTTGGGGGGTGGGTATGGGAGCAAGGTCTATCCCAAACTGGAACCCATAACGGTTGCCCTGGCCATGAAGGCGAGGCTCCCGGTTCGTATTGTTCTCACTCGCGACGAGGTTTTTGTCACCGTCACGAAACACGCTGCAGCCATCCGATTGAAAACGGGGGTGAAGAAAGACGGGACCCTGGTGGCACGCGAGTGCGAGATGTTATTCGATACCGGCGCCTATGCGGAGATCGGGCCACGAGTGGCGATGAAATCGGGCTACACGGCGGCCGGCCCTTATAAGATTCCCCATGTGAAAATCGACTCCCTGTCTGTCTATACCAATAAACCCCCAGCGGGCGCCTTCCGTGGTTTTGGGGTGTCCCAATCCGCTTGGGCCTATGAGTCCCAGATGGACATGATCGCGGATGCCTTGAAGATGGACCCCTTGGAGATCCGCCTCAAAAACGTCTACGAGGAGGGGAGCGAGTTCGTGACGGGTGAGCATTTAACGAGCATCGGGTTGAAGAGCTGTCTGGAAAAGGTGGCGGCGTCAGTGGAGTGGAAGAAAAAACCGCGTCAGTCCCGTGACGGTCAGAGCCGTCGAGGAAAGGGAATCGCCTGCCTCATCAAGGCCACGATTACCCCTTCCGTTTCATGCGCCGCGGTGAAGCTGAACGAGGACGGGAGTGCCACCATCTTAACCGGGACGGTGGAAATGGGCCAAGGCTCGGATACGGTAATGGCACAGATCGTGAACCACGAGCTAGAAATCCCAATGGACAGAATCCAGGTGTTGGCCGCAGACACCGATGTGGTTCCCTACGACCTGACCTCCTCATCCAGCCGGTCCACCTTTCACATGGGAAAGGCGATCCAGCTGGCGGCCAGGGACCTCGGCCAGCAGCTAAAGGAAATTGTCATTCGTGAATACGGGATTCCTGCCGAGCATGTGACGTTATCCGGTGGCAAGGTGAGACTCCCGGAAACAGCACTGGATTACAAAGAAGTGCTCTTCAAGCGATTTGGGATGCCCGGGGGAACCCTCCTGGGTCAAGGAGAGGTTCGGACCCAGGCCACGAACGCTGAGGGGGAGAAGATGACCTCTGCCTTCTGGTTCGTAGGGGCCGGGGCCATCGAGGTGGAGGTGGATCTGAGGACCGGCAAGCCGAAGATCCTGAAGTATGCCACTGCTGTAGACGTCGGAAAGGCCGTCAATCCTCTCGGTTGTCAACAACAACTCCGGGGCGCAGCCATCACTGGCATAGGTCAGGCGTTGTTTGAAGAGCTCGTGTTCGACAACGGGCAGCTGGTGAATCCAAATTTTATCGACTACATCCTGCCGGCACTGGGAGATATGCCGGAGGTGATTGATCCAATCTCCGTGGAGATTCCCCACAGTGAAGGCCCCATGGGGGCCAAGGGGATCGGCGAGACGGCCCTTATACCCGTGGCACCAGCCATTGCGAGTGCTGTCTTTGACGCCGTGGGGGTGCGAATTAAGGAACTCCCCGTAACGGGGGAAAAGATTTTTTTTGCATTGCAGGCCACCAAGGATAAATCCTAACCAGACATAATTAAGGGCTCAAAGGGCAAAGCGCTAAGCGCATGGCGCAGAGCGTTAAGAATTATTAGCCGCAGATTTACGCAGATTAACGCAGATGAGGATTCGAACATTTCACCGCAGAGACGCAGAGTACGCTGAGGTAATCCCTTTTAGCCCAATCGGGAGACGACGATTGGGCTAAAACTTACAGCCTTTATCTGAGCAATGTTTTTGTTTGTCGTCGTCTCCCGACAAACAAAAATTTAATTCTCTGCGCCCTCTGCGCCTCTGCGGTGATATTCTTAAAGGGATTTCTTTCTGTGTCCATCTGCGTAAATCTGCGGTTAAAATCTGGTGACTCTTTCCCCAATGCTCAGTCCTCAGCACTCGTTACTCAGTACTGAGTCCGCTTCGGGCAAGTCATCTTTTTCACGATTCAGTTGTCGGCAGAAAACAAGAACGACTTCTCTATTTCCTCTTTTTCGTCTTGGAAACTTTTTTCGCCTGCTTCTTAGGCTTTCTGCCCTTTTGCTGAGCCGCCGGAACCCTGAGGGGTTGAGTAGCCGTTGGACGTTCTCTAATTCGCATCAGCTCGTTAATGGTAAGGTCGAGATCCTCATCTCGCAGTAAGGGTGACACGGTCCTCTTACGGCGGACTGTCTCAAGGGCTATCTCCCCGACAACCTGATCCTCATCATAGTACCTTGCCTTTGCCAGGACATTGCCAAAGGGATCCAGGATCTCTGACCCTCCCCAAAATCCCACTCCATCCTCAAATCCAGCCCGGTTCCCGTAAATCACATAGAGGCCGAAGGTCTCGGCGTAACTCCGGTTGATCAGCTCCCAGTAACGGGCGTTGTCGTCCTGGGGTTGGCCCTCCGTGATGCCGCGCAGCGGACTGGAAGAGGGACAGACAATGACTAGGGCACCATCCAGGGCCTCCAGGTAGACAGTGGAGGGATGCCACAGATCCTCACAGATGAGCATTCCCATACGGCCAAATTTTGAGTCGAATGCCCGGATCCGATCACCGCGAGCAAAATAGCGTTGTTCATCAAACATGCCGTAGGTGGGGAGATAGACCTTCCGATGCACGTGGCGGACCTCTCCGCCTTCGAAATAGACCGCCGAATTATAGAAACGGTAGTCGGAGCTCTCTTCCACCAATCCTGCAACGAAGGCCACCTGGCGACTCAATTCTTTAAGATGCTTCATCTCTCGAGACGAGAGTTTTAGGGCAACATTGGGGACCATATCCCGCAGGAAATAGCCTGTGAGCGACAGCTCGGGAAAAACGAGTAAGTCCACCCCGTTCTCCCGGGCCTCCCGGATCTTTTCTTCGTAGAGGACCAGGTTGGCCCCAAGGTCTCCCAGCTTAGGGTTGATCTGAGCAATACCGATTTTGAAGCTCATAGCACCTCACTGAAGAGAAGTAACACAGGGGATAGCCTCCTTGCAATTTCTCTTCTTTAACCGCCTTCTCCTTTGTGCACCTTTCCTTTTCCCATTATGTGAGCCCTAGACGTGTCTCGTGACTTCATGATTTGCAGGGCCTCTTCGAAATGCTGAATCGCTTCATCCCGTCTCCCCCCTTGAGTGAGAAGCCGACCCAACCTTTCATGAACTTCGGCCTGTCCCGGCTTTACCTCTAGCGCGCGGCGATATTGTTCAATGGCTTTCTCTAAATCACCTCTGTTAGCAAAAATATTTGCCAGGTTGGTATAGACCTGAGCATTGGTAGGGTCGACCTGGAGCGCTGCGCGAAAATGATCAATCGCCTCATCTATTTTCCCCTGCCCAGCTAGCGCAGTCCCCAGGTTGTTGTGCGCTAAAGAATTGGCAGGATTGATCCGAAGCGCTTCACGAAAATGGTCAATCGCCGCTTCCACCCTCCCCTGCCCAGCTAGCGCAATCCCCAGGTTACTGTGCGCTAAAGAATTGGCAGGATTGATCCGCAAGGCCTGTCGGTAGTGTCCAATCGCCTCCTCTAACTGACCCTGACTCCTCAACGCATTACCCAGGTTGTTGTGCGTTAAAGAATCGGTAGGACGGATCCGCAAGGCCTGTCGGTAGTGCCCAATCGCCTCCTCTAACTGACCCTGGCTGCTCAACGCATTACCCAGGTTGGTGTGAGCTGAATTATCGGTAGGTTTGATCTGCAAGGCCTGTCGATAGTGACAAATCGCCTCTTCTAATTCATCCCGGTCAGCTAAGATGTTACCCAAGTTATAGTGAGCAGTTGATGATCTTTGTGTAACAGCAAGGGCATGTCTCCACAGCTTCTCTGAGTTGTGCCAGACCTGCACCTGCTTCCACGTTA
>JACZQL010000085.1 GCA_022545745.1 Deltaproteobacteria bacterium
GGGAACCTCACCTGGACTCTCCCGGGCGACCAATTCCGTGAGGGTTCCCATCTCTAGATTCCAGTCGACCCCTTCAATCTTCTTGAGCTGACCCAGGCTATCTACAATATCCAACCAATCGCGCAGATCTTTGTAGGTCGGGGTCTTCCCGGCCTTGATCTCCTCTTCAGCGAATTTTTTTGCCTCTAATGCAGCCATAAGTAATCTCCCCTCTAAATTTGTTTTCTTAGCCTTCAGTAATTCGCTTGAGTTAGAACTGAAACCAGCTGACAGCTGAATGCTGATAGCTTGTTTACGCTCCCATCATCGAGTCGTCCATCCCTTCAGTATCCTCGGCGGGTAAGCCGTTACAACTCTGGGGATCCAACTGGAGATAGACCTTTTCACCAGGGGTCATGGTCAGGAAAGGGTGCGTGTGAACCCGCAACAACTGATCCTGGACAGCAATCTGACAGTGATAGGCATCCCCCATAAACACCGAATCCTTAACCAGCCCTTCCACCAGATTATCTAGGCCCTGCGGCTTCTGCTTATGGACCTGGATATGCTCAGGGCGAATTGATATCACGGCCGCCTGGCCTTTCTCCAGTCGGCTGGAGGGAATAAAAGACATGATCCCCTTATTGGTTTCCATCCGTCCCAGCTTGCTATCCCCACCCAACTCAACCACTCGTCCACCGATTAGGTTGGTGAGCCCCAAGAACGTGGCGGTGAATTTCCTCCTTGGGCGCGAATAGAGCTGGTGAGGAGTGCCAACCTCGATGAGTTTTCCGCCATGCATCACAGCGATCTGATCAGAAATGGCTAGTGCTTCAGCTTGATCGTGGGTGACATAGATGGTCGTGATGTTCACTCTCCTTTGTAGGTCCTTGATCTCATACCGCATCTGTTCCCTAAGCTTGGCATCGAGGTTACTCAAGGGCTCGTCCAGTAGCATGACCTTAGGCTCGTTCACCAGGGCCCGGGCAAAGGCCACGCGTTGTTGCTGTCCACCGGAAAGTTTTGGCGCAGGTCGATTCTCCAATCCATGCAGACCCACTACCTTCAACACATCTTCCACTCTCTTTTTTATTTCTACCTTGGGGCGACGCTGAATGGTCAATGGATAGGCCACGTTTTGAAATACCGTCATGTGGGGCCAGATGGCATAGGATTGAAAAACCATTCCGATGGGACGGTGATTGGGCGGAACATAGGTCCAATCCGCAGAATTAAAGACCATCTTTTCATCGATGCTGATATTCCCGCTTTCCGGTCGCTCCAGCCCAGCCACACATCTCAGCGTCGTGGTCTTACCACAACCGCTGGGCCCCAGCAGCGTATAAAGGGACCCCTCCGGAATATCCAGGGAGACGCCCTTCAGCACATGGACCCTATCCCGGTCTTCGCCAAAATACTTTTCCAGTCCGTCAACTCGTACCATGCATCTTGCATCCGCCATAGCGTCCCCTTCACTTGCCTCCGCAGTCTATCAATGGAGATAAACCCCTTTGCGGGATCTCGACGCTGGATATCTTTCCACAGAATCCTCTAGCATTTCAAGCCCAAGTTTCAAGTTTGACAAGTACTGGATAAATTAAGTAATTACTTTGCATATACTTTTTCGGAATCAGTGTACCCTATGACTTACCCCGTTCAAATGGTAAAAACAAGGAACCGACGACGGAAACCCTGTCTGCCGAGACCTTCTGAGGAGGGGGAATGAGCACAGACTTAGTGATTAAGAATGGATGGGTGGTGACCCCCGAGCAAACCTTCAAAGGCGGGGTCGCTATCGAAAATGACAAATTCGTCTCCATTGGCCCTGACGACACCCTCCCCGAAGGTAAGGAAGAGATCGATGTCAAGGGTAACCATATCCTGCCAGGGATCATTGACGCCCATGTCCACTTCAGGGAACCGGGGCTTACCTATAAAGAAGACTTTGGCACAGGGTCCACCGCAGCGGTGTGCGGCGGAGTGGTCATGGTGGTGGATATGCCCAATACCATTCCACCCGTCACCGGCCCGGAACAGGTGGAGGAAAAGGAGCGACTGGCCGAAGAAAAATCTTTGGTGGATTTCAGCCTATTAGGAGTGGTGGTTCAAACCAATGCCGACCAAATTCTCCCCATGGCCAAGGTCGGAGCCCTAGGATACAAAATCTTTTTCGGCGAGACCATCGGTAACCTCCCCTTCCCGGATGATGGTGTCTGCACAGAGGTCTTTCAGAATATCACCAAAACCAAGTTGCCCCTCAGCATTCACGCAGAAAATCGGCAGATCATGTACTACCACCTCAACAAACTAAAAGCCGAGGGGAAAAACGATCCGATCTACTGGGAGTCATCCCGACCGAATATTTGTGAAGCGGAGTCTGTTGCCCACGCCCTCTTCTTCGCTGAAACCTACGGCACCAAGCTGCATGTCCTCCACATGAGCTCCAAGCAAGCTGCATGGATCGTGCGGGATGCCAAGGCGAGGGGGCTGCGGGTAACCGCTGAGACCGGTCCCCACTATCTCCTCAGAGAGTCCAAGGAAATGGCAAAGGTGGGATCTCTGCTGAAAATGAATCCACCGGTACGGGACAAAGACCATGGGGAGGTCCTTTGGGATGGGCTCTTGAATGGCTATGTGGACATGATCGCCACTGATCATTCCCCACACACACTGGAAGAAAAGGGCTCAGACCTGTACGGCAAGCTGTTGAAACCAACCATCTGGGAATGCATTTCTGGCTTCTGTGGCGTGGAGACCGGTCCCACCTTGATCCTAACCGAGGTCAACAAAGGGAGGATGACCCTGAACCACTACGTCAAACTTACATCGGAAAATCCCGCAAAGGTTTGGCAGATCTATCCACAAAAAGGGGCTCTCAAGCTAGGATCGGATGGGGACGTCACCATCGTCGACATGGATAAGGAAGGGGTCATTGACGTCAACAAACTCCATAGCAAAAACAAACCCTCCCCCTGGCATGGTTGGAAGGTTAAGGGAATTCCCGTATGCACAGTGGTGCGCGGCCATGTCCAGATGCGCGATGGTCAGGTGGTTGGGAAACCCATCGGGCGCATGGTAAGACCGAAACCGGAGTAAATAATAGTTAATGGTCAATGGTTATTGGTCAATAGAAATTGGGAAATGGAAATTTTAATTTAATCCAGATGATGTGACTACTCATGATTTACCAATTACTTTTAACGATTGACTATTGACTAATTTATGAGGCGACCACAATCCCTAGAAATATTTCAGCCGAGTTCAGTCAAAGAGGCCAGTGAAATTCTTCAGGACAGAGGAACCGGCGGACATTTCCTCGCCGGAGGGACCGACCTCATCATTGCCATCAAGGAAAAAGGGCTCGCCCCAAAGTATCTAGTCGATCTGAAAAGAATACCCTCTCTTTCAGATATCCGGGAACAACCCGATGGGGGGCTTTCCATTGGTGCCTTGACCACCATG
This sequence comes from Deltaproteobacteria bacterium, assembly GCA_022545745.1. The sequence continues at coordinate 3,442 of JACZQL010000085.1, forward strand.
CGCCAGGTGGAAACCTCTCCCATCATTGGCAGACGATTACCCTTTTTGGCGCAGAGTGCTGCAGAGGTTGGGTCAATCCAAATCAGAAACCGAGCCACCATTGGTGGGAACATGGCCAACGCCACTCCCTCGGCCGATGTTGCCCCTGCCCTCCTGGCCCTTGAGGCCAAGGCCAGAGTGGCAGGAAGGTCTGGAGAGCGGGTGATAGGGCTGGAGCAGTTCTTTCGCGGGCCCGGTGAAACCGTAATGGAATTAGGAGAAATTTTATTGGCAATCCTCATCCCCCCCATTCAGGCGGGGCTGGTCGGGGAATACATCAAGTTCTCACCACGCGAAATGATGGACCTTGCGACTATCGGTGTTGCCGTCACGCTAGTCCTCAGTGGAAAAAGGTGCGAACAAGTCCGCATCGCCCTTGGGGCCGTTGCACCAACACCCATGAGGGCCAGAAAGGCGGAGGCCGTCCTCTCAGGGCAAATCTTGACCGAAGAGCTGGCGGACAAAGCTGGCCATGAGGCATCCAAGGAGTGCAAACCCATTAGCGACGTTCGTTCCTCAGCTGATTATCGCAAGGAGATGGTGCGGGTTAATACCAAACGGGCGTTACTCAATGCAGCGGCCGGACGAAAGGGTCCCATCCCGTGGACGCAGAGGAGAGACAGAAGGTATTAAATCAAGATGAAGAAAAAGGTCGAGTTCCTATTAAATGGTAAGAAAACCACCCTGGAGGTGCCTTCCCACCGCCTCCTGTTGGACTTGCTCCGTGATGGAATCGGCCTCACGGGTACCAAAGAGGGCTGCGGTACCGGAGACTGCGGCGCCTGCACGGTCTTTCTCAACGGTAAGCCCGTGAATTCTTGTCTGGTCCTGTCTGGAGAAATCGACGGGGCCGAGCTGGTGACCATCGAGGGATTAAAGAGTGGCCCTGAACTTCACCCCGTGCAAAAGGCTTTCATTGAAGACGGCGGGGTCCAATGCGGATATTGTACTTCCGGAATGCTGATGATGGCGAAATCGCTATTGGACGAGAATTTGAACCCCACCGAGGAAGAGATCCGGTTCGCCCTGTCGGGGAACCTCTGCCGCTGCACGGGTTACGCTAAAATCATTCTGGCAGTCAAAGATGCCGCCAAGGAGCTTCGAGAAGGCAATAAGGGTTAGGATGTCAGAGCTCAGTATAGTAGGTCAGTCCGTCGGGCGTATTGACGTTGAGGAAAAAGTGACCGGTGGGGCGGTGTACGGGTATGATCTCGTCCTTCCCAACATGCTTCATGGCAAAGTCCTATTCAGCTCGAGGCCCCATGCCAAGATCAGACGAATAGACACCAGCGAGGCCAAGAAGGTCCCCGGTGTGGTGGCAGTCATTACCGGGGAAGACGTTCCCTGGACCCATGGCGAATCGATCAAAGACCAGCCCTTTTTGGCCCGGGGAAAAGTCCGCCATGTGGGTGAGCCGGTGGCCGCGGTGGCCGCGGTGGATGAGGATACAGCCCAAACGGCGGTTAGTCTGATTCAAGTAGAATACGAAGATCTCCCAGCCTATTTTTCACCCGAGGAGGCCTGTAAGCCCGATGCCGTCGCGATCCATGAGGACTTCAACTCCTACCGCAAGGCCGACTTTGTGGTCGGTGCCCCGCTCCCAAACGTCTGCGAACACTTCAAGCTCAGGACCGGAGATGTGGAGCAAGGGTTCCGCAGCGCGGACCTGGTTCTAGAGGAACGTTACACGGTCCCTGTGATTCAGCATGCCGCCATAGAGCCCCATTCCGCTCATGCCCAGGTGGATCCTGTCACCGGGCGGCTTACCATTTGGGTGGCCAACGATGCCCCCTTTCGCGCCTTGACCGAACTCACAGAGGCCCTGGAACTTCCCAAAGAGAAGATTCGGCTGATCAACCCCCTGCAGGGCGGAGGTTTCGGCTCGAAAGGTGGTCTCAAAGTGGAGCCCATTGCAATTGCCCTGGCCTTCCATACCAACGGGAGGCCTGTACGAGTGAAGTTCAACCGCCAGGAAACCTTCGTCTCAACACTCACGCGTCACGAGGCCGTTGTGTACATTAAAAGCGGGGTCATGAATAACGGGCAATTAGTGGCTCGACAGATGAAAATTTATTGGGGAGCCGGGGCCTACGGGGAAAAAAGCGCTACCGTCTGCATCCGGGGTAGCCTGCCGGCCCCCGGTCCCTACCGCATACCGAATGTCAAAGTTGACGGCTATGCAGTCTACACCAATAAACCGGTAGCGGGGGCCTTTCGAGGCTATGGCATTCCCCAGGGGGCCTGGGCCTGTGAGCAACATATGGATGAGTTGGCCCAACGGTTGGGAATGGACCCCCTCGAGATCCGCTTGAGAAACGTTTATGTCGAGGGAGATGTATCCTATTGGGGAGAACGGCTCCACAGTGTCGGGCTCAAAGAGACTTTGCTCAAGGCCGCCGACGCCATCGGCTGGGACAAGCAAGCGGCGGAGTGAGGCCGCGATGGCGATGCGCCCTGCGGCGGAACCAATTCCTCTGCGTGAAGGGCCAGCGCCTCGCGGCGATCCTGCTCGATGGTTTCTTCATCGTCAGCCTGCTCTTCGTCGTATCCCTTGCCCTGACTATCGATCTTCAGGAAGGTGAAGAGAGGCGTGGCCCAGTATTCGGCGCGGTGGTCGTCGTAATCGCCGCCGTTGTGTACGTCTTCCTCATCAACATCATTGGGATCTCAGTCGGCAAGATGCAGTTCGATTATTCAAAATGGGTACTTACACTCTCCGGAGGCTACGACAGCCGCAGGCTTCTCTATTTGTTACCCAACCCCGAGAATATAAAAACAATTACGTGGGGACTTGAGTCGTCACTTGGTAAAAAGGGCAACGACGCTACGATAGCGCACGACGTTGCCAAGGCAGTAGG
>JACZQL010000086.1 GCA_022545745.1 Deltaproteobacteria bacterium
AATAGTCTGCGCACCATCGACTTCACGGGCGTGTGGGGCAGCGGGCCCAACGATGTGTTTGTCGTGGGACAGCGGTATAATCGGACTCTTCGCACTTCGGAATATGTCATCCTCCATTACGATGGGACGAATTGGACGCAACACCATTATGGCACCGGTTTCGTAGGGTTTCCGAGAAGCAATAACGTCGGGCGTCGAAATTCGCTCCGGCTCGATCTCGATGATCACGGGAATCTGCACGTCCAGGGTCTTCGGGTCAAACCTAACCGCGATGTCGGTGACGGAACCGACCTTGATCCCCTTGAATTCCACGGGAGCGCCCACACTGAGGCCCCGGACTGACCCATCGAAGTGTATTATGTAAGGGACCGTCCGGACGTACAGTGCCTCGCCAATGCTCGCGAAACTTTCGAACAGCTCAAAGGCAGTACCCGCCTTGCTTGGCTCGCTCGCCCCCCCAGCGGTCACTGGCGTATCGAAGCTGACACCTCCCGCGATGAGTGTTGCGAGTGACCCTATTTTCAGGTCCAGGCCCTCCGCGCCGACCGACACCTCGATTCCACTCATTTTCCAGAACCGGCTGGTATCCCGTATACGGAGGTGGTGTGGGGCACGGACGAAAATGTGGATGAGCACGCTCTGGTCGTCCTTGGCCAGTTCATGGCCCACGACCTCCCCCACCTCGATATCACGGAAGTAAATCGGTGATCCGGCACTCAGTGAGCCGAGCTTCTGCGCCCGGAGCATAAATTGACTACCAGCTTCACGGAACTTCACGCCTGGTGGCTTCTCCAGCCCCTTGAACTCCCTTATCAGAGGCCCGGGCCTGGGGTCGATTTCAATGTAGGCCCCCGACACCAGGGTCTCGAGCCCGGAGATCCCACCGAACCCGATCCGCGGACGGACCACCCAGAACTTCGTGTTTTCCGTCAGGTGAGGTTCAGCAGCCTTGCCCATCTTCGCCATGACAGTGACGTGGCTGAGATCTTCACTGATGTCAACGCCCTCGACCTCCCCCACTTCTACCGATTTGTATTTGATTTTTGTCTTTCCAGCCTCAAGACCCCCGCCATCTTTGAACGTGATGGTGATGGTGGGGCCCATCTCGGTGATCGTCTTGTAGGCAAGCCAGGCCCCGATGATGGCCGCGACCAGCGGGATGAGCCACACAACCGAGATTCCACGACGCTTTTCAATCGCGATCTCAGGGAGCTCTTCTACTGGGGATTGGCTTGGGCCTTCTTCATTCATCGTTTTTCCTCCATCGCATCCCAGATCAGCCGCGGGTCGAAACTCCTCGCGGCAAACATCGTGATGACGACCACTGCGGCAAAGGATATAGCCCCGGGCCCGGGTTCGATCGTGGCGATGGCCTGGAGTTTGACCAGGGCTACTAAAATAGAAATCATGAAAATGTCGATCATGGACCAGCGACCGATGACTTCGGTGACCCGGTACAGGACGGTCCGGTCCTTCGGTCGCCACCGGGACTTTCTTTGAACCGACAGCAGCAAGTAGATCATCCCGGTGACCTTGGCCATGGGGACCATGATGCTCGCGAAAAAGACCAACAATGCCAGCGGCCACATCCCATATTCAATGAAAGCCATCACCCCGCTCAGGATGGTGTCTGGACTTCCTTTCCCAAATGAGATCACCGTCATGACCGGATACACGTTGGCGGGAATGTACAGGATGATTGCCGCCCAAATGAGTGCCCATGTCCGCGAAATGCTATTGGGCTTCCGAAGGTGTAATGAGGCCCCACACCGAGGACAAACCGCATGGCCTCCTGGAGGCAATCGCCTCGCCTGGCTCAAAAGATGGCAGGAGTGACAGTTCAGGAGAGAGGCACGAGCAGCAGTCATGAGGTGGTTTCCAACCTCTCCCAAACCTCATCAGGATCCAGAGTCATTCCTGCCGCGGTCACCAGCACGATAAGAGCCGCAAAGGAGTAAAGGGCTATACCGAGCACGATCGTGGCCATGTCGATCAACTTGACGTACGCCACGATCACCCCAAGCAAGTACACTTCCATCATGACCCAAGGGCCCAGGGCCTCAATGAACCGGAATATTTGCGGGGCTTTCCAGGGGCGGCGGTTTAATTTCAAGGGCAAGAGAATATAGAGCGTTCCCAAAATTTTCACCAGTGGCAACAGGATGCTCGTCAGGAGGACTAACACTGAAAGCTCCATAAATCCCTGTACATACAACTCCTCCACCCCGGTGATGAGGTAACTCTCCTGCACTCGACCCTGAAGTTTGAAAGTCATAAAGGGATAAACATTAGCTAGGATGAAGAGAATGAGGGCCGTTAGCGAAAGCGTCACCGTGCGGTCAAGACTGTCCCGTTTCTTCTGGTACAGGAGCGCCCCGCAGCGCGAGCACTTGGCCCGCTCACCATATCTCAACGGATGCGTGCGGTGAAGCAAGTCGCAGTCGTGACACGCGATGAGAGTATGTTCGGAAGCGGTTGACATTTCCCAAGGGTATTGTCAACTTAACGAAAATTCTACCCCTAGCACACAATTCGCCTGGAGATAATCCATTGATTTATCAGGGAATACGCTGTGCGCTCCACACGTCCAATCAGCCAAATCTGGCTTAAGTTGACAATACCCTCCCGAGTGTTGTTCGCCTGGGCTGAGTGTCTAGCCTTAGCTTTTCTCTGCCGGAACACCTTCGGGAAGTGAGAAGGACGTGGACACAATTGGTTTGCTCAAGAAGATGACACCACCCCCTGGTCGGTCTATGTGCGCTTTTTCGAATATGTAATCGAATAGGGCTTCCGCCTCTGCCTCCGCTACCACCACGGTGACCATCTTGATCAGAGTGGGTTCGGGTAAACGGCCTCCTTTGGTGCGGACTCCGCGCAATGCAGCCAGGCCTCGGCAGGTACCACTGTCGGCTCGTGTGATGCCCTTTTCACTCCGCATGGCCAGCAACAACAACCTGTCGCTGCCATCATCAGGCAGCACGCATGTAATGACCCGATTGACCTCAAGAGGCATCGATTGTTCGGGTTTATGTCCGGCACTCATGAGCACTCCCGTCGTTATGCCTTATTACGCAACCGTTCTTTCATGCTCTGGGGAATAAAGGTAGCAACTTTTTCCAAAGGCGTGATGTAAAGGAATCCCCTGGCCGGGGTGTCGAAGTGACCGGCATGACAAATTCTGTCGGCCACGATATTCCGCTGATCAGAAGAGACCAAAACGCTGACAACATCCTTCTCTGCATCGACCGCAATTCCTAGTAATCCCAGCCGCTCACGTATTCCAAAGCCACGGCCATTATAAATCAAGGCGGCGGTGGCCCCCGCTTCTCTCGCAGCTTTAACAATTTCATCAGCGTCACCGCTTTGCACGACACAAGTAATCAGTGCCACATCGGTCAGATATGTGATTTCTTCACTCATAATACAGTGGGGACCCCCTGAACTTGCGACAGCCCTGGGGCTTCAGTTGCCGCCAGAGCCTCCTTCCTCGCTCTATAGTCCGCTAAAAGACCTGTTACCAACACCGTAAGAATGGGGCCGATGGATGCCATGGAGAGAATGCCAAAGCCTTCCACGGCATTTGTTGCATTGCCAAACCCCAGACCCATGGCCAACACCAGGGGAACAGTGATCGGGCCGGTGGTGACACCGGCACTATCCCAGGCCACGTTGACGAACGTTTCACTGGAAAAAAAAGTCAATACCAAAGCCAGCAGGTAACCGGGCAAGATCAACCATACCAGTGGAAGATCGAAAATCAGTTTGGCCAACCCGATGGCAATACCGATGGCCACGCCGAGAGAGACCGCTGTGATAAGCGTTTTTTTCTTGAACACACCTTTTGTGAGACTTTGCGCAGTTCCACCAAGAGCGTTCAGAGCTGGCTCGGCAACCGTGGCCCCATATCCGAGCCCAAAAGCGAACGCCAGCGAAAGGACCAGGCCCACCGCATAGATATACAGAGGGGATACTGGGATAGCCGAGAGTTCCATGAACGCAGCCGGCACGAGGCTGCCAACATCACCACCTAATTTTGAAAGGCCGTAGGTAAGTCCCACGTTAAACATAGATATTCCGATGATGGTCAGACCGATACCATATACAATCTCGCCCATGTTTTGGAGCGTTTCTTTGAGGACCAACCGGAGCACCACAAACAGGAACAAGACCAGAGGCAGAATGGCGCGTACCCCCAGGACAATCTCGACACCAGGACTACGTTCATACCAGGGCGCCCCCCCGGCTTGAAATCCTTCGGCGCTGGAATTCGCCGCTGCGATAATTTCTGCAGGCGTCACCGTGGATGCCACGTAAAGCGTAAGCCCGAGCACGCCGATGACAGGGAACAGCGAGGCCAGAGTCACAATACCGAACCCGGACAGCCCGGAGTCCCCTTTACCAGCCGCTGCGGCAATGCCTATTCCAAGCGACAGCACCAGTGGCACCGTAACCGGTCCAGTCGTGACCGCACCTGCATCCCAGGCCAAACCGAGTATCTTGGTCAGCTCGGGGTCAGATGCGCAATACAGGGTCAACCCCAGCACCGAGCCCAAGGAGATATAAATGAAGGGTTTCAGGCTCCAGCCATACAGGAACCGCAATGTACCTGTGACCGCCGCAAGGCCAACACTAAAACCTATCACCAGAACCAGGACGTCCGACCAGTCATTGAGGAGGGCAAACAGATAGGGTGCGCGCTCCACCGCCACGTTTTGGCCGGCAGCCTTTAAGGCACCGATAGCGGGCTCGGCGAAGGTCACCCCGACCCCGAGGAGAAGCGTGATGAATAACACCAACGGCAAGGGCGATTTTTTCGGTAAACGCTTGCCGATCACCGTACCGAAAGGCATCAGGCCCAGCTTGAGCCCTTCCATAAAAAACATCAATCCGAGGATCACGGCAAACAGACCGCCGGTGATTACCCAGGAGTCTTGTATCAGTTGGCGAAGAATCAAGACCTGAAACAGCGACAGGTACAAGGCCAAGGGTATGACTGATTTGACTTGCTCCATGAACCGAACGGAGACATAGGGCCGCAGTAGGTTGAAGACCTCCCCTGGCATAAGTTTTATCGGGGTTGGCTGGTGGGGAATCAGACGGCCTTGCGAATCCCTTTCCAGTTTTGGGGTCAGCGCATTGAAACTGAGTTCGTCGTACCCGTATCCCAATTCGTATTGGTAATCCCCGAATCGAAAGTGATCTGACATGTGATTCCTTATCCATCCACCAACGTAATGAGTTCTTGCAGTCCTGCCCGTAGTCATCGGCCTGATAGATGATCCCAACCACGCTGTCCGCGGTGATCACAGCCGGGTCGGCCATATTCATGGCCCAGTACGCAGCATTGGCGAACTGGGCGAAATAGGTGCCTGCCCCGAGGTTGAGAACCACGTTGCTGGTCAGCGACCAGTGTGAGGCAAGAGAGCCAGCCGACACCAGGATGTTTGCCGCGGCGGCGTCTTCATAGATCGTCGCCGTCGTCGGCGTTCCGATCGCACTCGAGAAACCCAGAACCTCATCCTTGATCTCGTTGTAGACGATCACGTTGGTCTCAGGGTTATAGGCGTTGTCACGAACAACTACTTCGATCGGGTACATGCCGGCAACGCCACCATTGGCGTTGACCTTCTCCCAGTACACCTCGTGACCATCGAGCAGAGATGCGCCAATCCCAGCAATCGGGCCGGTGATGGCGGCAAGGGCACCGACCTTTATCGTGCCCGTCGCCTCATCGAATCCGAAGTCGAAAACGAGGCCGGCCATCGCTTCGCTGGTTGTGGTATCCGCCGCCGGCTGTGTTGTGTCCGGAGCAGCTTCGGTGGTTGCCGTTGCTGCCTCCGTGGTGTCCGTCGACGTGCTCGGAGAGCAAGCCGCGACCACAAATGCAAGTGCTGCCACCAGCACCAAAGGCTTAGTGAATCTCATCTGTTCAAGTTCCTCCTCATGATCAGTGCGTCCGTCTTGCGACAGTGCCACTTCACGTTACATAGTCCGGCCATCAAGCGCTCAATATGTGAAAGGCCAGCCTTTCCAATAGTTCCGAGCCCGGACCCAGAGGCCGAATAACCCCAGGGGCTCGAATACCAAAAAGACCACGATGAATATCCCAAAGAGAATGGTGCTGAAGGCGGACTCGTCGAAACTTCCTGCGCCGGTCGCAGCCACAAATGGCAGCCAACCCTGCTGTGTCAGGTATGACACCAATTCGGGCAGGGCCACCACAAAGATCGCACCTATCTCCTCTCCCCCTCCCCCCCCCCTCCCCCCCCCCCCCATCATCGCGATGTCGGCGCACCAGCCCCCCCCCCCC
>JACZQL010000087.1 GCA_022545745.1 Deltaproteobacteria bacterium
CTGCTCTCGTCTCTCAATACGACTTTGGCATTCCCAACACATGTTGCCCCAGATAGGCAAGAACCAGGTTGTTGCTCACAGGCGCTATACTGAGCAAGCGTGTCTCGCGGAATTTTCGCTCCACGTCGTAATCCACAGAGAAACCGTAACCGCCATGGGTATTCAGACAAACGTTGGCCGCTTCCCAGGACGCCTCTGAGGCCAATAGTTTTGCCATGTTGGCCTCGGCCCCGCACTTTTCCTTTTGGTCGAACTTCGTGGCCGCGTGAAAGCGGACGAAATTGGCCGCTTCTATGCGGGCATAGGCTTGCGCAATGGGGAACTGTATCCCCTGATTAGCGCCGATGGCCCGCCCGAAAACCTGGCGCTCCTTGGCATACCTGGTAGCCCGTTCTATGAACCAGCGACCGTCACCAATGGCCTCGGCAGCCACTAAGATGCGCTCAGCATTCCACCCATCGATGATGTAGCGAAAGCCCATTCCCTCTTCACCCACCAGGTTTTCGGCGGGGACTTCGAGCCCATCAAAGAAAAGAACACTGGTGTGCTGGTTGATCATGAGGTCCAAGGGCTTCACCTCGAGCTTACCTTTGGCCTGCTTGAGATCCACGATAAAAACCGATAGCCCCCGTGTCTTATCTGTTAATTCATCATAGGGAGTGGTGCGGGCCAGAAGAAGCATCAGGTCGGACTGGCGAACGCGGGAGATGAAAATCTTTTGACCGGATATGAGATAGTGATCACCCTCGCGCTCCGCGCGGGTTTGAAGGCGAGTGGTTTCCGAGCCTGCGTTCGGCTCGGTGACCGCGAAGGCCTGAAGGCGCAACTCCCCACGGGCGATCTTCGGCAAGTACCGCTTCTTTTGTTCTTGGCTGCCGTGTTTGAGAAGGGTCCCCATGATGTACATCTGGGCGTGGCAGGCCGTGGAGTTCCCTCCCGAACGATTGATTTCCTCCAAGATGATACTCGCCTCTAAAATGCCCAGACCGCTCCCACCAAATTGTTCGGGAATCAGGGCCGCAAGCCATCCGAGTTCGGTGAGCTTGCGGACAAAGGCCTCCGGATAGTCTCGTTTTCGATCCACCTCGCGCCAGTAGGAATCAGGAAACTCATGGCAAACCTTGCGGATCTCCTCCTGAATCTGCAGCTGGTCCTGAGTCAAATTGAAGTCCATGGACGCCTCCTAACAACCGTGCGTAGTATATCCGCCGGGCGTAAAAAAGCAAAATTCAAATTTCTTCCTGCTTTGCACTTTTCACTTCTCATTGTATGATACAACAAACTCAATGGGGAGGAACCTATTATGGCCGTCAAACCTGGCTGGGAAGGCCGTTATTTTGAGGACTTCGAGGTAGGAGACGTTTACCGCTGCCGCCTGGGACGTACCATCACAGAGTCCGACAATATCTCGTTTACTTTACTCACCAACAACACAAACCAAATACACTTTAACACCGAGTATGGTAAGCGAACAGAGTTCGGAAAGTGTTTGGTCAACAGCGCCCTCACACTGGCCATCGTCGCAGGACTGGGAGTCGCCGATGTTAGTGAGAACGGTTTCGCCCTTGGTTGGGATGAGATCAAGCTCCCAAACCCGGTTTTCGCCGGTGATACGGTTTACTCAGAATCCGAGGTCTTGGAAAAGCGCGAATCAAAATCGAGGCCTCAATGGGGAATTGTCAAGGTCCGCACCCGCGGCATCAAGCAAGACGGTAAGGTGGTCATCGATTATTTGCGCTCTGTCATGGTCTGGAAGCGTGCCCACGCCCCCAAACGGGATCTCTTCCCGGAGGTCAAAAGTGAGTCCAAATAAGTCCGACGCCGAGGGAGCTCTCGCCGGCATTCGGGTCGTCGCATTTGAACAGGTTCTCTCCGGTCCATTCTGCACGCTGCTCCTAAGCGACATGGGGGCAGAGATCATCAAGATAGAAAAGCCTGGTACTGGGGATCTGATCCGCCATTGGGACAGCGCCGTGCGGGGTCTTTCCTCCGGCTACGTGTGGCTCAACCGGAACAAGCGAAGTCTAACGGTGGACGTTAAAAAAGAGCAAGGGCAGGAGATCGTTCATCGCCTAGTGGAAAAAGCCGACGTTTTTTTCGAAAATACCTCGCCTGGAGTCGCAGCACGGGTCGGTCTGGGCTACGAAGAGCTTTCGGCCCTGAACCCGAGGCTGATTTATTGTTCCCTATCCGGCTACGGGCAGGATGGACCCTACCGGGACGTCAAGGCCTACGATCTCCTGATCCAGGGCGAAGCCGGACTGATCGCAACAACCGGCTACCCGGACAGGCCAGCCAAGGCAAGCATTGCCGTCGTCGATATTGCGGCCGGCATGTATGCGGCGTTAGGTATTTCTCTGGCCCTGTTCCAGCGCGAGAGAACCGGTCGTGGGCAGGCCGTCGATATCTCCATGTTCGAATCCTTGGTCTCATGGCTCGGCTACTTTCCGCATCACTATTGGCACCAGGGAGAAGAACCCAAGCGCATGGGAATGCGCCACCACTACGTAACTCCCTACGGACCTTACCTTGCCCGAAACGGCCAGTACGTGAACTTGGCCGTCGCTACACCTCAGGACTGGCAGATCTTCTGCCGTGACGTTATCGAGCGCCCGGATCTCCTCTCCGACCCGCGCTTTGCGACGGTTGAAGGGAGAAGGCAAAACCGCGCCGTTCTGGAGGAGACCATCGACGCGGTCTTTCTTGAGCGTGACCATGGCGAATGGCTTGAGCGGCTTAAAAAAGCCGAGCTCCCCTATGGTGAGATTAGAGGCATCGCGCAGGTCCTTGCCCACCCCCAAGTGATCGCCCGCAAACTCATCCGCGAAGTGGAATCTCCGGTGGGACCCGTCCCAGTCATCGGCACTCCGCTTCGTTTATCCGACAGTCCAGCCCGTTATGACCGTATTCCTGATTTGGGCGAGGATCGCGAGGCGATCCTGAAGGAACTGGGCTACGACGCCCAGACCATCAGCAACCTAAGTCGGGACAAAGTGATCTAACCTAGGCGGAAAAAACTCACTTCGTTTGAAGTCAATTCAACCAATCGAAAAGCATACCGGCGGGTTAAGACCTCAATCCTTGCGAAAGGAAAACTCGACTTGTCGCACCTTGTGAAGCAGCGGCCCATCCGGTATTAATAGCAGCAACATTGGGAAAATCAGAGAATCACAAAAAGTTTCGGGAGATCTTAAATGGCAAACAAATATTTGGATAGTTTTGGCGTTCGCTCAAGCCTCAAGGTGGGCAATCGGAACTACGACATCTATCGCCTAGACAGTCTCGAAAAGGCTGGATTTAAAAATATCTCTCGACTGCCTTTCTCTATCAAGGTGCTGCTCGAGAACCTTTTGCGCCTCGAGGACAACAGATTCGTCACAAAGACGGATATTCAGGCACTTGCCAGTTGGAATCCCAAGGCCAAGCAGGACAAAGAGATTGCTTTTATGCCAGCTCGGGTGCTCATGCAGGACTTTACGGGAGTCCCGGCCATCGTTGATCTCGCCGCCATGAGAAACGCCATGGAGCGGATGGGTGGCAGGCCTGAAATCATCAACCCCCTTCAACCGGTGGACCTGGTCATTGACCATTCTGTTCAGGTGGACCGCTTCGGTTCGGCAGAGGCGTTCCGTCACAACGCTCAGCTCGAGTTGGCGAGAAATGTCGAACGCTACGCTTTTTTGCGGTGGGCTCAAAAGGGTTTTCACAACTTCCGGGTGGTCCCGCCAGACACGGGAATCGTTCACCAGGTCAACCTGGAATACCTGGGGCAGGTGGTCTTCAGGGCGAATCAAGACGGAAAAGACGTAGCCTATCCGGACACCCTCGTAGGAACTGACTCGCATACAACCATGATCAATGGACTGGGTATTGTGGGTTGGGGCGCGGGAGGAATTGAAGCAGAAGCGGCCATGCTAGGGCAGCCCTTCATCATGCTAATTCCCCAGGTCATCGGTTTTAAGCTCCATGGTCGGATGGCCGAGGGTGCCACAGCCACGGATCTCGTCCTTACAGTAACGCAGATGCTGCGCAATAAAGGGGTGGTAGAAAAGTTTGTCGAGTTTTACGGTCCCGGCCTTTCCAATCTCAGCCTGGCCGACCGGGCCACCATCGGGAACATGTGTCCCGAATACGGGGCCACCATTGGGTTTTTCCCTGTGGACGACGAGACCCTTAAATACCTCCAATTCACCAGCCGTGATCCGGAACTGCTCCAATTGGTCGAGGCCTATTGTAAAGAGCAAGGGCTTTTCCGAACCGATTCCTCCCCTGACCCGTTTTTCAGCGATAGCCTGGAACTTGACCTTGCCGTGGTGGAACCAAGTTTGGCGGGGCCCAAGAGGCCTCAGGACAGGGTCCCCCTCTCGCGGGCCAAGCAGGCCTTTCAGGAATCCCTTCCCAGTATGCTGAAGAGCAGCAGCCCCACTCACAGTGTCTCTGTCGCATCGAACGGAGACAAATTCGATCTCGGGCATGGTTCTGTTGTCATCTCGGCCATAACGAGTTGTACCAACACATCCAATCCCTCTGTCATGATTGGCGCCGGGCTGCTTGCCAAGAAGGCGGTCGAGCGAGGCCTCAAGGCGAAGCCATGGGTCAAGACCAGCCTCGCGCCTGGATCCAAAGTGGTGACGGACTATCTCAAGGAGACCGGGCTCATGCGTTACCTTGAAGAACTCGGCTTCTATCTTGTGGGCTACGGCTGCACCACCTGCATCGGCAACAGCGGGCCCTTACCCGAGTCCATCGATGCCGCTGTTCAGGAAGGTGACCTCGTTGCCGTTTCGGTTATCTCGGGAAACCGCAACTTTGAGGGCCGAATTCATCCGAGGGTGAGAGCGAACTATCTTGCCTCGCCACCCCTTGTGGTGGCCTATGCCCTAGCCGGACGGATGGACGTGGACCTCTACAAGGACCCTTTAGGAGAGGACTCAAAGGGAAAACCTGTATTCTTAAAAGACATCTGGCCCGCCCCCGAGGAGATTCGGGAGACCATTCAATCCTCGCTCCAGTCTGACATGTTCAAAAAGCAGTATGCCGAAGTATTCGAAGGAGATAAAACCTGGCAAGAGCTACCCGTCCCGGAAGGGATGCTCTTTGCCTGGGATGCAAATTCAACCTACGTCAGGGAGGCCCCCTATTTTATCGACTTACCCCGCCAGCCGAAAGCGCTTCAGGACATCAACGGTGCCCGCACCCTGGCCTTTCTAGGGGACTCCATTACCACTGATCACATTTCTCCAGCTGGATCCATTGAGAAGGATGGACCTGCAGCCCAGTATTTTAAAGAGCACGGCGTTCAACCCAAAGACTTCAACTCCTATGGTGCACGGAGAGGAAACCATGAGGTGATGGTGCGCGGCACGTTTGCCAACGTGAGGCTCAAGAACCATCTCGCCCCCGGCACCGAAGGCGGTTGGACCGTGCACCTGCCGGACAAGAAGCAGATGTTCATCTATGACGCCGCCATGGAGTATCAGAAAGAGGGAGTCCCGCTCATCGTCATCGCCGGCAAGGAATACGGCACCGGCTCCTCACGCGACTGGGCGGCCAAAGGACCGAAACTCCTCGGTATCAAGGCGACAATCGCGGAGAGCTACGAGCGCATCCACCGGAGCAACCTGATCGGCATGGGAATTATTCCTTTGCAATTCAAAGCGGGGGAAAACGCTGGGTCCCTTGGTCTCACGGGATTCGAGAGCTATGAGATCACAGGAATTGCCCATGGACTCAAGGTGGGAAAAGAACTATCGGTTAGTGCCCAAAGCGATGATGGAAAAGTTAAGGAATTTAAAGTCACCTGCCGTATCGATACACCGGCGGAGCTGGATTACTACAGTCACGGAGGCATCCTCGAATTTGTCCTGCGGCAACTTTTGAAGGGTTCGGCTTGAGGATCCCGGGACAGCCTTGGCAATCCTCCTGTGGAAGGTCTGACTGGGCTGCCAACCCCGTACCACCTGCCGAGAGCCTCTAGATCGGACAAAGGGACAGCATTACAAAGTCACGGACGCGAGTCCGTGGTATAGAGTCAACCTGCTATATCTTGTAACTCTTAACAAATTTCGTCATTGAGGGCAGAGACGCGGTGGGCCCTTTACTCTCCTTGAATCCGCTGACTGTCCTTTCTGGCAACGGGGCTACGCCGCAACTCCTTTCGTGTCTTTGACCACTCGGTAAATCCCCTCGAAGAACAGGTGGTAAAAATCAACGGAAACCTCGACCACATACTCCGGTGAGAATCCAGGCCGCAAATCGACCAAGCCCATTTGCAGC
>JACZQL010000088.1 GCA_022545745.1 Deltaproteobacteria bacterium
AGTAACACTTGTGTCGAGGAATATTTCGCTTTAACCCAAAGGAGTACTTAATGGAGTGAGCGCAAAGACGCAAAGCACGCCAAGTTTAAATAAATTTACCAATTCGAAATCCGAAATTCGAAACTAATCCAAATGATCAAAAACATAAAATCCCAAACAAATTCGTTTTGGATTTCGATTTTTGGCTTTGAGTGTTCCGGTTTGCTTCGGATTTGGAGCTTAGGAATTCGGATTTTAATTCGGGGGCGTCTTGGCGCGATAAACTTTGTTGAAGTTGTTCTGTTGAACATTTCAAAGGGAAGAATCTACAACGTCGTCGTGCCTGTCAACGGTCCAACCGCATATTGAAAGCGTTACCTCTTTACCGGTCTCTGAACCGTAAGGCATAACTCAAGAACCCCTCAGGGCCGGTCAAAATCTCACGAAACAAGGAATTGTGAAAGGACATCGCTACGCAGTCATTATGGCAGGGGGGCAAGGAACTCGATTCTGGCCCCTCAGCCGAAGGCGGCGCCCCAAACAAGTCCTTAGGATCCTTGGTGCTAAAAGCCTGATTCAGGAGACCGTGGCGCGGATCTTGCCCCTATTTGGCAGGGACAAAATCCTAATCGTTACCGTAAAGGATCAATTCAATGAGATATACAAACAACTCCGTTTTCTGCCCAAAAATAATTTCCTCCTAGAGCCCCAAGGAAACAACACTGCGCCCTGTATCGGCCTCGCAGCAATGGAACTGGCGGCAAGGGATCCCAAGGCCATCATGACCGTTCTCCCGGCAGACCATTGGATCTCTAATCCAGTCCGCTTCCGCAGGACCCTCAACGCCGCCCTCAGCCTGACGGAATCCCACGAGAGCTTGTTGACACTTGGGATCCGACCCAGTCATCCAGAGACCGGCTACGGCTATATCCTAAAAGGAAGAGCAGTCAGAGGCCCTTCGGGTCTTCTCGCCCACCAGGTCAGAGCTTTTAAGGAAAAACCCAATTTGCGAGAGGCCACTCGCTTGGTCAAGTCCGGATCCCTATGGAACAGTGGGATATTCGTGTGGAAGGTATCAACTCTCTTCACCATGTTGAAGCGCTTCGCCCCCCGTGTATATCACGGCCTGCAAAAAATCAAAGAAGGGACACATGGGAGGAGACTCACCACGCTGACGCCTGGGGTCCGAAGGGTCCTCCAAAGGGAATATAAAAAAATGCCCAATATCTCGATTGACCACGCAGTACTTGAAAAGGCCGGATCAAAGGGAAAAGTTTTGACCATCGAGGCAAGTTTCCCGTGGAGCGATTTGGGGAGTTGGGCAGCTCTGCACGAGTTTCTTCCTAAAGACCAAAAGGGAAATGCCGCTATGGGCCAATGGCTCGGCATCGACTCACGGGGCTGTTTGGTATACTCACGTAACCGCCTGGTGGTCCTCATAGGGATGCAAGGGGTTGTAGTGGTGGATACTCCAGATGCCCTTCTGGTTGGGGACATCAACCGAGCACAGGATATTCGAGAAGCTGTAAGGAGATTAGAACAAAGCGGTCATGGGAAGCTGATTAAATGATCTTTTCAATAAGCCACCCGATCCCGAAACCCACCGCGGAGGCCAGAACCCCAAGAAAAGTCATCTCTAGGCCTGACTTCCAAGGATTGACCATTGTCAATCGGGTTTTTGCTACTCCAGCCACAAAGAGAAATAGCACGGACACAAAGATCGCAACCCATATTGCGGTACTCGGATTGCTAATAAAAAAATAGGGAAGTAAAGGAGGCAAGGAACCTCCTAGAAAAGAGATACCCATAATGAAGGCTACCTTGGTAGGGTCATCGAGGTGCTCATCCATGAGACCGAGCTCTTCCCGCTTCATGATCCGGAGCATTAGCTCTTTATCAGCAGTCACCCGTTTTACAATGATATCCTGCTCTGTTCCACTAAAACCCATCTCTTGGTAAATCTCCCGAAGCTCCTGAGCTTCTTTTTCAGGTGTCTGTTCAATTTCCCATCTTTCCAGCTCCACTTCTGACTGAAAGAACTCCCTTTGTGACTTGGTAGACAGATAAGCCCCTATTGTCATGGAAAATGCCTCAGCCGCGACCTCCGCGATCCCAGCTAAGAGGACAAAACGCATCTCCGAAATAGCGATGGTGACCCCCGCCAAGAAGCCAATGGTAGTCACCAGACCATCGTTCACCCCAAAGATGACCTCGCGGATCGCTCTACCTTTAGGGGTATGCCAAGCTTCAGCGTGATGAGTCCTATGGGCGACGGCCATGGTTTTCCAAAACTAACACTACCAACGGCAAAAACCAATGTGACTGGATTTGACTTCTCATTCGGAGTCTTTTATTTTTCAGGACACTTCTTTATGGATGAAACCCAGTCAAAGATGCCTCCCAGAGGACCGTTACGTGAGGATGAAGCGGTCATTTTCCTGGACAGAAAAGAAAGGGAATATTTGCGAAGGCTTAGGAAGGGTACAATCATCTCGATTCGTGGGGGCAGGATTGCCGTGGATGACCTTATCGGCTCGGATGAAGGATGCAAGGTACGTTCCTCCATGAACGAGCCGTTCGTGGTCCTGCGCCCGACCCTCGCTCAACTCATTCCAAACTTGCCACGCAAGGCTCAAGTCATTTATCCCAAAGACACGGGTCTCATCCTCATTTGGGGCGACATTTTTCCCGGTGCCAAGGTCATTGAAGCTGGGGTTGGTCCTGGGGCACTTACCTTAGCTTTGCTGCGTGCTGTGGGACCGGAAGGTCAGGTTACCTCCTACGAGATTCGGGAGGACTTCGCACAGATGGCACGGGATAACATTGCCACCTTTTATGGACCGGCCCCTAACTGGAACCTTAAGGTTAAGGATATTTCTCAAGATTTGGATGAGACCGATGTGGATCGGATTATTCTAGATCTCCCAGAGCCGTGGCAGGTAACTCCCAAGGCTTGGGAGGCACTGCGCCCTGGTGGCATCTTTTTAAGCTTTGTCCCCACGGTCCTTCAGATCAAAACCTGGGTGGATTCATTGAAGGAGCATAGAGGATTTACTTGCATTGAGACCATGGAAAACCTTTTACGCTTTTGGCATATCAAGGATCTCAGTGCGAGACCCCAGCACCGGATGGTCGCTCACACAGGATTCATCACCTTGGCCAGACGCCTCAAAGATACAGCGGCGAGTATCCTATGACCCATGGAGCCCAATACGCGCGCAGACGCCATGCTGTTTTGGCAGGTGACTACCCCTGGGGATCCGACGGGATTAAAATCACAGTCACAGATTCATTGTAGACAGAACGGATGATCCAGCCGAGAGCCTTTGCCAAGGCTCTCACTCTGAAACATCAGTTCGCTAACCAGCCACGCTCTTTCATGCAATCTCCGTAGTTGCCTTCATTTCTGCACTCCGCTCTGGCTCTGTTGTATTCTTCCCGCGCGGCATCCTCCCACGAGGGGGATGAACAGCTGAAGTGCATGACTGTGGAAAAAAATACACTAACCCCCAGTAAAATTGTAAAAGAGAGAGTGCTTCCACGCTTCAGATAAACCATTTTTGTGTAAACGGTTCTGAACCCGGTGGATGCTTTGTACGAGATGGGGTCTGTTTACTACCTAAAGTGGCGAATGTAACTAAGGAGGGACTATTTGGGTTGGAACACTGTGAGGGGAAACAAATCTATTCTTGCTCAATCTGCTCAGTCATTGCACTCAAGCATTCCAGCAATTCCATCTGCGAATGCACACCCATTTTTTGAAAAATAGACTTGATATGGTTTCGGACTGTGCTTGTACTGATATGAAGGGACCGAGCAATAGCCACCACACGCTGGTTTGCCCGCAGTAGTCGGAGGATCTCCCATTCACGTTGAGTGAGGGCATGCAAACCGTTCAGGGTATACAGGCGAGTTGTGGAGGTGTTGGCTCCGGTCAAAGCACCCACTTCTTCGAGATCGTTGGCCATCTTTTGTAATGCTTTTTCTAACCTTCTCGTTTTGAAAAGGCCTTTACCGGTGATTACATCTTTGACGCGTACCAGTAACTCATTCAATTCAAAGGGTTTTACCAGGTATGCTACTACAGGAAGTTGGACCGACTCTATTGCAGAGTTGAGTGAAGGGTAGCCTGTCACAAGGATGACAGGCATTCCCTCCGCGATTTGGGGTAGTGCCTTAATGAATTCGAGATCTGAGTTGCCCTGCATCTTAATGTCGGCGATCAGGAGGTCGTAACTATCCTTTCTCAACATCTCAGTAGCAGCTCTAGCGTCCGATGCACAGCTGCAGTCGTATCCTTCCCTCCGCAATATATCAGCCGTCGAGTATAAGAATGATTCTTCATCGTCGGCTATTAAAATTCGTCTTGGCTCAACCATTCGGTATCGCCTTTTGCAGGCCATTGAGCGGCAACATAATCTGGAATACAGTTCCCCGGTTCACCTGGCTCTTAAAATCAAGGGTTCCTCCCATGGTATCCACCATGCTTTTGGTTACCGATAAACCAAGTCCTAAACCCGCCCTGGGAACGCCGCTTTTGGTCGAAAAGAAGGGCTCGAAGATCCGAGAGCGCAGCTCCTTCTGAATTCCGCAGCCTCGATCTGACACTGATATCTCCAAGAGCCCATCTTTAACTTTCGTGGTTACCTTCACGGCCTGGCCATCCGGCGAGGCCTCAATGGCATTTTGAATAATATTGTACAACACCTGGCGTAGTAGACCTTCGGGTAAAGTCACAGCAACTACGAGATTGGATACCAACTGCACCTTCACATCCCGCTGCCGGGCGTTGGCCTCTAAAAGGGCCACCACATCGCTGATGGTCTCATTGACAAGAAACTCACAGGACGCTTCCTGGTCCTGACGATACAGGTTAAACATCTGACGAACGATACGGGCAATTCGATCGATCTCTTTTTCTATCCTGCCCACATAGTGGTAATAGGGATGGTCCTCCGGAACAGCGTCCTTGATCAGGTGAAAAGAGTTCTTGATCCCCGCCAGAGGGTTGTTGATCTCGTGGGCCACGCGTGCAGCGATTCGACCTGCAGCTGTTAGCTTCTCGCTCTCGACCTGTTGACGCTCCAGTTTCTTGATCCGCGTAATGTCCTCTTCCAGCTGGATGGCTTGCTTTTTTGTCTTCTCGAAGAGCTGAGAATTATCAACCGGAATACCAATATTTTCTGCCATGGATATAATTAATTGAATTTCGCTGGGAGTAAGACGTCGAAATTTCTTGCTAAGACAAACCATGGCTCCAACATTTCGGAGTCTCGTTTTTATGGGGATGACAGCCAGGAATTGATAACCAAGTCGCCGGCCCAATTTAGCGTGACTCCATTCGCTGTATCGACTATCATCCTGAATATTTTCATGGATTAAGGGCTTGCCGGTCTCAAAGACCCTCCCCGTAATCCCTTGTCCCGTAGCAATCCTCGCAGGGGGAAACGTATCCTCGGGGAAACCCTCCCGTGCCGCGAGGCACAAAACGTTTTGATCCACATCAAAGAGATAGATACATGCGGCGTCGAAGTCGAATATCCCTAAGATCTTGTGAATGACGCCGCGTAAAAGTGTTCCGATTTCTAAGGTCTGATTGACTTCAGTTGCTATTGAGTAGAGGGCGGAAAGTTCCTTCGCCCTGGCCCTTGTCTCTTCAAACAAAGTCGCATTTTCAACAGCAATCCCAATCTGATGCGCCATGGATATAATTAATTGAATTTCATCCGGCAGCAGGCCGCGTGGTTCCTTGCCAACACAGACAATGGTCCCTACGGTCTCGAGCTTGCTCTTTATGGGAAATACTGCGAAAAAACCGAAACCGCGACTCTGTGAATTCCTCGTATGGCTTGTTTCCTGATAGCGGGGATCCGTCTGAATGTTCTCAAAGACTAATGGTTCCCCCGTTTCCGCTACTTTCCCTACGATACCCTGACCTCGTCTAAAGAATCCGACTTGGGGAAAAATCTCAGGTTTGGTTTCAAAAGAGGCCCTCACATGCAACTCGTCCATCTGGGCATTAAAGAGAAAGACCCGGGTGGCGTCAAAACTAAAAATTTCCGTGATTTTCCTGATTACTTCCAGCAGTACCTTATCCAGCTCCAATGATTCGCTTGCGGTAGAGGTAACGGCGTGCAGCGCCGAAAGCTCATGGGTCCTCTTCTCCACCTGCTCGTACAGTTGGGAATTTTGGATCGCCATTGATGCAGTGTTGCCAAGCATGGTTAAAAACTGGACCTCTTCATCAGTAAATAGATGCTCATTTTTA
>JACZQL010000089.1 GCA_022545745.1 Deltaproteobacteria bacterium
CGTTTCATCAGCCGCTGACGATGATTACTTCCATAGTCGATCCAAAGGGCAGCCCCAACCTGGGAGACTGCTTAAAACCCATTGGGAAAGGAAAGCGAGTTTTTCTCGTGGGGCGATTGGATTACAACTCCTCTGGCCTCCTCCTTTTGACGAACCATGGAGAGCTGGCTTACCGGCTGAGCCATCCCCGCTACGAAGTGAAAAGGGTTTACGAAGTCAAGATCAACGGTACGCCTTCTGATAAGGATCTCAAACGATTGCGAGCGGGCATTCACCTCCACGACGGCGTTACTTCGCCTGCCAGGGTTCGGATTCTGAAGCGGTTGAGAAAGAAGACCTGGTTAGAGATGGAGCTCCACGAGGGGAGGTATCGGGAGGTTCGGCGAATCTTTGAGGCCTTGGGCTACTCGGTGGAAAAATTGGTACGGACGCGTTTTGGTCCGATCCGACTGGGTTCGCTGCCGGTGGGTGAGCTCCATCCTCTCATACCAGAGGAAGTCGAATCGTTGCAAAGGGCTGTAGGACTCTCCAACAAGCATTAGCCCCGATCCGGCAAATATTTACAAGCCATAGGCGATTTCGAGCAGAGATTGCATGGGTTGCCGAAATACTTACCCTGGGTTCGTAATTGCACTGATAATGACTTGCTGATTGATGATATAAACAGTAATTCGTAATGATCCGATGCTTGTCAGAGCTAACTTCTTGGCCAGATTAATCTCGGATCGGGGTTAGCCCCGTTCCAATCAAAAAACGCTTCCTCTGATTCCAAACTCCATCATTGTGATTTTCCACCTCAGGAGGTCTTGGCGTATGGTTTAGTCGCCTTCGTCGCTTTTAAGCTTACGGTTACGCTGCACCCAGGTCCAGAGGTGTACTGGAATGCTCACGTCCACGACGAGAGGGACCCATGCAAACAGGGTGGTATCGGGTGCGGGACAGACCACCAAGGCCATAGCACCACACAAGCCGGGGATGACGGGGAGGGACGAGGTGCCACGGAGCGTCTGGCGGGCTGCGGCGTCCGTGAACCACAAGGCGTTGAGCGCAATCCCAACGATCGCCGGTACCGCCAGGATGAAAAAGATAACCCAGCGGATAAAGTCACTCATTTCAATCAATAAGTTCATCAGAATCTTGCCGTGTAAAAAATTCTAACCAAATTTGAATTTTTTCATCGAATACTGGATTCTGGAATCCAGGAAAAGATGACTCGCGCAAAGACGCAAAGCACGCCAAGTTCGGAGAAAGTTAAAAAATAGTTTTCTTTGCGCCCTTGGCGGGCTTAGCGCGAAAATCTTTGTTGAAAAGGTCTAAATAAACCTCCATTCTCGAAACATCGCTGCTTGCCCACAGAATTTACCTGCCCCATTGATGAGGTTCCAGACCGTTGCCTTTTCGATCTTAAATCTTCGCCCTTTCGCGGATATCCGCACACCTTGGTAATGATCGATAAATCCATACGCCGTAACTTCAGCGAGCAGTTGTTTTCGTTCCTCCTGCGTCATTGGCTCGGCTGTTTGCCGTGAGGGCATGGATGTGAAGTCCTCCCAGGACACTTCCCAGAGAGTCAGGGCGGTTTGATTTCCATAGTTCAGAATCGGATCCTCGGAGGTGTCATGGGACGCCACGGCGAAGGGAGCGTAAAACAGCTCCCGGGCCTGTTGTTCTAAAGATTTCCTCTCTTCAATGATATCACCGCCGGTCCAATGCTTAAAGCTGCTAAGCAGCAGGCCCACGTGATCCTTCAAGTATTGATTACCTATGCTCGGTTTGGGAAAGCCCATGGTTCATGACGATTAAGCCGAGGCTGCTCAGCCTATCATGTTGAAAAAGAGCTGTCTGGTTTTGAATCGTCGGTCAATCCTGGCTCGACCCATGCCCACAAGAACGTAGAGGACATTCAAGGGCCCCAGAGATGATCCCACGAGTTTTGGATTTCATGAACGTTTATACAGGGACTGTGCCGTCACGCCCTGATGCCCTTTGGTCAGACGCCCAACATATTTGACCGCCTCGAAATCCACTGCATTGAAATAGCCAGCCTTCGGCTTCGAACGGGAAAAGGAAAAAACGAGGAAGAGCTCAGGTCCTTCGAAGACGTAATAGGCCTGTTTCTGACCTTGTACCTTGCCTCGGAAGGACAAACCAGAGCTTAGGCTTCTGATATTCATAAATCCTCCTATGTGGATAGTTATGGTGTATCGATTCCTTCGAAGGTCGCTTCGGTCAATTCCACAATTGTGTCTCCCTGGCGGAATTAAAAGCTAGGACTTCATTGGAGATCTCGTTAACGCCTCTCTAGGTACTTGCGCCAAGGAATCCAGTAGAATGCTTCCCATCCCTTTTTCACACCATCCAAGTCTTGATCCGGGACATCTAAGTGGACGAGATCAATCCGTCCGTCGTTCCCTTGTGCGGTAAAGCATAGGA
The DNA here is from genome assembly GCA_022545745.1 of Deltaproteobacteria bacterium. The sequence continues at coordinate 2,434 of JACZQL010000089.1, forward strand.
TCAGGGTAGAATCAGGGTCGTCTGGTTTGAAGGCCACCGACCTCCAAAATTGCACGATGAGCCTCGGTCTGGTGACCGCAAGGATCTGCCCGGACAATTTCCCATCGAAGGCTCGAAATTCAGAACCCGTCTCCTCGGCAATGGTCACGGGCGCACCGGTAATAGTCCCATGGGTCTGGGGATCTAGATACATTTGAAAAAGTCGGTCGGCTGGGGCTGAAAGAACCACACTTTGACGAATCACGTTTCGCATGATTAGCCTCCGGTTTGGGCCTTACCACAGAGCGGCGTTCCGCCCTATCAGTACACACCAGAAGGTTCGGAGCTATCTAAACTATATCACTTTTCTTACCTCTCGGCATCCTTGGATTACCACCACCCTCCAGTCCTGATGGCAATGCCCGTCATGAGAAACAGCAGGGATAAGATCGTGATGGCCACCACATGAATTGCCAGGAAACCTAGGTTTTTGGGTGAGAGTCTTGGGTGAATTCGTAACTGTGCATGGGCTGCGAGGAGCACGGTAGCTCCCAGCAGAACGAACTTCAGAAAAATGTCTCTGGAAAGTCCCGGCTCAAAGGAAAACCATGCGGAGACATCTGGCAGCCAGTGGTAGGTAAGCCAGAGTCCCGTGATTAGCTGAAGGATCAACGAGGCCACCCCCAGAGGCTCGTAGCCATCTTCGAATTCACGGATTGGATTCGGGTCCTGGTTACGCAGGGCCCGAGGCAGTACGGTAACACAGAGAACGATGTGGCCGCCAATCCAGACCGCAGCGCCAATCAGGTGAAGTGCTACAACGAGCTTATACATACATCAAGGGTCATCCTCCGAATAAAAACTGCGTTCTCATTCATGATTCTCAACCGATGAAAGGAAGGCCGCAAACATTCAAGCTGCCCCGCGCCTTTTGTTCGGCTTACCGGGAGCTACGTAGATGGGATAAAGCCATCCGCATTGGCAGGATTTCCCGCGTCAACGGATTGAGCATGAAACCAAGGGTTTCGAGTGTCACGGCTCCCAGCAATGCGCCGTCGTGCTCTTCGCCTAACACAACCGGTGATGTGGCTGCCTTACCCCGGATTTCAAACCGACACTCGGAAACACCGCGCTCGATCGCCGTGCCATCCGTCCGTGTGAATTCCACGTGGCGCTCTGGTCTATGTCGCAACGCCCGCCAGGTTTCTTCGGGAAGCACCGAGCAGATTGCGCCAGAGTCAACGAGAAACCGTACGTTTCGAGTTGGTCCACGACCGGCAGGCCTTCGCAACTGCGCGCGTACGTAGGTGACACCCATATAAAGAGCGTATCGTACCAGACTTATGCGGTCAACTCGTATCGCAGCTGAGGTAGGTCGGTGGAAATGTAAGCATCCGTGTGATCATCAACGTCTCGTCACGCCGAACGGTCAGGGTGAGCCGCGCGGCTTGTCCGCGTCGCCTCCACCCTGTGGTTCGACGATCACTTACAAGCGGAACTTTTCATTCCAGAGTGTTCTTACGTGATCTAAATCCTCACGAGCTAAGCTTCCAATACGGATTTTGAGGATGGGCTTTTCCACCGTGACCAAGCGTGACAGCCGGATGGTGGATGGTTTCTCCAGACCAGCTTCCTGCCAGTTGGTCACCGGCACGTCGAGAAAACCGCGATGGGGGACAGAGGTGATTCGGCAGACTAGGCAATCAGGACCAAGGTCCATCAGAACCAGAACAGGTCTTGCCTTGGCAGTTTGCCCAGAGGTGAATGGGAAAACACAGACATACACTTCGCCGAGCTCAACGGTACTTGTCATAGACAGCGTCTTCCTCTGAGTCATCACTCAGAAACTGCTCATATGCAGCCTTCCGCCATGCGCTGTCCTCGGGATCCATATTCACAAAGACCACAATTGTTACTTTTCCCTTTGACGGCAAGGCTGCGGCAATCTCTGGGGGTATGTTCAGAGTGTGACTGCCCGTCAGTTCGGTTTCAAATTCTATCGTTTTAGTCATGAGTTAACGCTACCTAGCGATGATATCTGTGTCAACGGCGATTCTTTCGGCGAACCATCGGTATGCGAGGTAGCAGTCGAATCCCTTAATAGACTGAATTTTGAACTTATCCCGATCTCCCGCTTGACCCACGACTGTTGGCAAGCCAATCTTTTCTGGCATAGACAGCCTGCCGGTTAGTAAACTGACAATAGCTTTACTTACGTAAATTTAAGTAGTTTTGGGGTGACTTATAGGGTAGGGCACCGGGACAAGGAAGCAGGCCGCCGGTGCCTTTTGTTTTTCCTCTAAGGCGGTGCTAAATGATTCTCAGCAGGGGAGTGGTCGCTGTTGTGTTACGGGCCGGAAGGCAAAAATAGCAATAACGCTAGGCTGACCGTGATACTGATACTAATATTATCAATCTCCTTGACAGGGGGTGTCGCGTCGGCCAAAGATGAACGCGGCAGCATCGGTTATGCTTCCGAAGATGAATAGAGCGTCCCGCAAAGTCGCGTCCCCACGGGTTGTCTGCATAGAGGATCTCCGGCCTATGGCGCGTCGCAGAGTGCCCCTGGCCGTATTTGACTATCTCGACGGAGGCGCCGAGGGCGAGGTTACGCTTCACGAGAATTGCCGCGTCTTTGAGGACGTGACATTCCGGCCGCGCCACGCAGTCGCGCTTTCGGATTGCGACTTGCGTACTCGCGTTCTGGGCTTCGAGCTGTCCCTTCCCTTCTTGCTTGCCCCTGTGGGATACAGCCGTCTCATGCACCCGGGCGGTGAAGTAGCTGCCGCTCGGGCAGCCGGCAAGGCTGGCACTGCCTATATCCTCTCAACTATCTCGGGGCACAAGCTGGAAGACGTGAAAGCCGGCTCTTCCCGGCCCGTGTTCTACCAGCTCTATCTCATGGGCGGTCGGGCTGCCGCCGAGGCTGTCATCGAGAGAGCCCGTGTCGCCGGGTTCGCCGGTCTAGTCGTCACCATCGACACACCTGTCTCCGGGATCCGTGAGCGCGACCATCGTAACGGCATGAAGGAACTCATCAGTGGAAGTCTGCTGGAGAAGATCCGGTTCCTTCCGAACATCCTCTCACGTCCAGGTTGGCTCATCAGCTTCTTGCTCGACGGCGGTCTCCAGGCGCTCCCCAACGTCGTGATTCCCGGCAAGGGGCCGGTGCCGCTCCTCGATGTCAACGCCGCACTGGCGAGCTCCGCGGTAACGTGGGCGGACTTACGCTGGATCCGCGACTGCTGGCGTGGTCCGATCGTCATCAAAGGAGTCCTCACAGGCGACGACGCGCGTCGTGCCGTTGATGAAGGTGCCGCCGCGATCTCTGTCTCGAATCATGGCGGCCGGCAACTGGACTGTGTCCCGGCCTCGTTGCGAGCCTTGCCGGAGGTTGTCGCAGCGGTCAACGGTCAGGTCGAGGTGTTGATGGACGGAGGCATTCGGCGGGGTGCCGACATCATCAAGGCACTGTGCCTCGGTGCTCGTGCGGTTCTCTGCGGTCGCGCCTACGCCTATGGTCTCGCCGCATCCGGTGAAGCAGGGATCGCGCGAGCCATTGAGATCTTGCGAGCTGATCTGGACCGCACGCTGAGGCTCCTCGGTTGTCCGTCCATTGCCGCCCTGGATCGTTCATTCGTGAACGTCCCGAAGAGCTGGGAGTGGTGCTGATTCGCAGCGGGGGTCCGACTTGCCTTATTGCTATTTGGCAATAACCAGTGATGTGCGAGGTAGCAGTCGAATCCCTTGATAGGCTGAATATTGAACTTATCCCGATCTGCCGCTTGACCCATGCCCGTTGGCAAGCCAACAATTTCTGGCATAGACAGCC
>JACZQL010000090.1 GCA_022545745.1 Deltaproteobacteria bacterium
TTGAGGTTTTTGAATTCATGAGCGCAGAGTTGATTGTTTTCTTCTTCTTGTCGGCGTTGTTGATTACCTGTTCTCTGCTTGTCATTTTCCAGCGCAATGCCATCCATAGCGCCCTGGCCCTCGTGGCTGCACTGTTTATCGTTGCGATCCTCTTTCTCACATTGAACGCACCCATGCTCGCCGTACTCCAGATTCTCGTTTATGCCGGGGCAATCATGGTCATTTTCCTTTTCGTCATCATGCTCCTAAGTCCAGGCACGCCTGAGAGGGGACGGCTCCTCTGGTGGGGTTTCGGATCTCTGGCGGCTGCGCTACTCGCCCTGGAGTTTATCGCTTTCTTCCTTCCCTCGCCGGGAACCAAAGGAGAGGGCATGGAGGGCCAGGTGGCGGAAGGGTTCGGTAGTCCGAAGATGCTCGCCGAAAGCCTATTCACCGATTTTGTCCTGCCGTTTGAGATTGCCTCCATTCTGCTTTTGGTGGCAATCATTGGCACGGTGGTGCTGGCAAAGAGGGATTCCTGATGGGATCGACGCTGCCACTCAACTATGTCCTCATGCTGAGCGGGATCGTGTTTGCCATCGGGGTCATCGGAGTGATTATCCGTCGCAACCTCATCATCATCATGATGTCCATTGAACTCATGCTCAACGCAGTCAACATTGCCTTCGTCGCCTTTGCCCGTTTCCATGGCTCCATGGACGGCCAGGTGATCGTGTTCTTTGTAATGACCGTCGCTGCGGCGGAAGCCGTGGTGGGTTTAGCCATCATTATCACTGTGTTTCGGCAACGCCAGAGCCTCGACCCGCAGGATATGCAGCTTCTCAAGTGGTAGAGATAGGATCGCCAGTTTTAATGGAAACCTCAAACCTTCTTCGCCTCATCCCGCTGGTCCCCCTGTTAGGGTCACTGATCAACATTTTTTTCGGGCGCCGATTGGGTCGAACCAATGCCGGCCTCCTGGCCTGTGCATCCGTTGCGTTTTCCTTTGTTGTCTCCCTCTGGGTCTTCCTGCGCCTCCCCGATGGCGGGATGATCAAAGACGTTCTGTTCACCTGGATCGAGTCTCAACCCTTTAAGGTGGAGATTGCCTTCATGGCCGACCCCCTCACCACGGTGATGCTCCTGGTGATCACGGGTGTGGGTCTCCTTATTCACATATACTCCATGGGATATATGGGTCACGACGAGGGAATGATTCGCTACTTTGCCTATCTCAACCTGTTTATCTTTTTCATGCTCCTCCTGGTCACGGCAGATAATCTCCTTCTCCTCTTTGTGGGTTGGGAAGGAGTCGGGCTTTGCTCATACCTCCTCATTGGTTTTTGGTATCAGGATCACACCAACACCATTGCGGGGAACAAGGCCTTTATCGTGAACCGAATCGGTGACTTCTGCTTTCTCCTGGGAATCTTTCTGCTCTTTTGGGAGATGGGCAGTCACGGAATCTGGACCTTGGATTTTCTAGTGCTCAAGAGCCATGCGGCGCTCATTTCTCCTGACAAAATGACACTCATTACCCTGCTCCTTTTCGCCGGAGCGACGGGAAAATCCGCACAAATCCCGCTCTATGTTTGGCTCCCAGACGCCATGCAAGGACCAACGCCGGTGAGTGCCCTGATCCATGCGGCCACCATGGTCACGGCGGGGATCTATATGACGGCTCGCCTCCACTTTCTCTTCTTTCTAGCCCCGGCGACCCTCACCACCATCGCTATCCTAGGAGGCCTGACCGCGTTCTTTGCCGCCACAATCGCCCTCACCCAAAACGACATCAAGCGTGTCCTGGCCTATTCCACGATAAGTCAATTGGGTTACATGTTTCTGGCGGTGGGCGTAGGCGCCTTTTCAACTGCCATCTTTCACCTCTTTACCCATGCCTTCTTCAAGGCCTGCCTGTTCTTGAGCGCAGGAAGCGTCATCCATGGACTCCAGGGAGAGCAAGACATGAGGAAGATGGGAGGACTCAAATCCTACTTCCCCACCACCTACTGGACCTACCTGATTGCGGCATTGGCCATTATCGGTGCACCGTTCACCGCAGGCTACTTTTCCAAGGATCATATCCTGTGGGTCATGCTCAAAGACCCAGACGGGTCGCCCATCCTCTGGTTTTTGGCCTGGGTCACCGCGGGGCTCACGGCCTTTTATATGTTTCGGCAGTTTTTCATGGTCTTTCATGGAAGGTGCAAGCTCGAGGAGCAGGTGAGGGCTCACGTCCATGAATCACCAAGGGTCATGACGGTGCCCTTGATGTTACTCGCCTTGGGCTCTGTATTAGTGGGCTGGCTTGGTACGCCGAAATACCTGCACGAGAACGTGTGGCTTGACTGGCTGCATCCGGTCTTTGGCCCAAAGGAGGACATCTTACATGGAGGGGTAGGTGAGGAAATCCTTTTCACCTTTCTCGCTTTGGGAATTGCCGGGTTAGGACTCTATCTGGCTTACCGGTTCTATTACCGAGAAGAGACAACCCCAGAGGTGGGGGCCCCGCAGACCGGGGGGATGTTTTATCGCTTGCTCCTGAACAAGTACTACATCGATGAAATCTACGACACCCTTATAGTTGGACCCCTCACTCGAGGGGCCAATTGGTTTGCCGACACTTTCGACCCGGCCATCATCGATGGGATCGTCAACGGTCTGGCCAATCGGGTAAGGAGCAGTAGCCTCTTTTGGCGCCAATTCCAAACCGGGAACGTCCAGCATTACCTGCTGTGTTTCCTAGGGGGGACACTGCTGATCTTGGCCTATTATTTGTACGGGTAGCCTAGGTAACGAACTTTGTCCCAGCAGAACATTTAAAATGAATACGGTAAGATGTCTGGCAGATAAAATTCAGATTAAAGAATCCAGGACAAAGGGGGAGGAATCTCCTCTGATTAATGATGACTGGATGCTAGATCCGCCTTCAGGGAACTGATGGGCATACCATGAACGGACCATTCCTCGGAGATCTCAGCTTACTGATTTTCCTTCCCGTAGTGGGCGCCTTGGTCTTGCTTCTCCTCCCCCGCGGGAAGACCGGAGTGCTCTTCGTAACGGCCCTGCTATTCCTCTTATTCAACTTCCTCTGGTCTCTCAGAATTTTTTGGCGCTTCGATCCTGCCATGGGAGAGATGCAGTTCACCGAGCGCCTCCCTTGGATCCCTGCCTACGGGATTGACTATTTCATTGGGATCGATGGCCTGAGCCTCTTCCTGGTCCTGCTGACGACCTTCCTCGGACCCATTGTGATCCTGGCCTCATGGAACATCAACAAAAGGGTCAAAGAGTATCTCATCTTCATGCTGATCCTGCAAACCAGCATGATCGGAACCCTAGTGGCCCTGGACCTTTTTCTCTTCTATGTCTTCTGGGAAATCATGCTGCTGCCGATGTACTTTATCATCAGCATTTGGGGGGGGCCGCATCGCATCTATGCGGCTGTCAAGTTCGTCATCTACACCATGAGCGGGAGCCTCCTCATGCTGGTGGCCATCATTTATCTTGTTAACGCAACGGCCCAGCTGACCCAGTCCACGACCTTTGATCTGCTGCGCATTTCCGAGGTTCGCCTTCCCTACCAGACGCAAATTTGGCTCTTTTTGGCCTTTGGTCTCGCCTTCGCCATCAAGGTCCCTCTTTTCCCCTTCCATACTTGGCTCCCCGACGCCCATGTGGAAGCACCCACAGCTGGGTCGGTCATTCTGGCAGGGGTCCTGCTAAAGATGGGGACCTATGGTTTCCTCCGCTTTGCCATCCCCCTTTTTCCCGACGCCGCTATAGCTGCTAGCCCCTTCATTACGGCCCTAGCCGTCATTGGGATTATATACGGAGCGTTGGTTGCCATGATGCAAACGGATCTAAAGAAACTCGTTGCGTACTCCTCGGTGAGCCACCTGGGATTCGTCATGCTGGGATTGTTCACCCTAAACCTCCAGGGACTTCAGGGTTCCATTTACCAAATGCTGAACCATGGCCTTTCCACAGGGGCCCTCTTTCTCACCGTAGGAATGATCTATGAACGGCGCCACTCCCGGATGATCGCCGACTTCGGGGGGCTGTGGAAACCGCTTCCCATCTTCTCGGCCTGTTTTCTCGTGATTACTCTGTCTTCCATAGGCCTTCCTGGCCTGAACGGCTTCGTAGGAGAATTTTTAATTCTCTTAGGCGCCTTCAAAAACACCCCCTTCTGGACCGCCTGGGCCACCACCGGTATCGTACTGGCGGCCACCTACATGCTCTGGATGTATCGCCGAGTCATCCTTGGGCCGGTGAAGCCTGAAAATCAAAACCTCAAGGACCTCGGGTTCAGAGAGATCGCCATCCTCGCTCCAATCCTTGCACTGATCGTTTTTATGGGGATCTATCCCCAACCCTTTTTGAATCGCATGCAGCCCTCCGTCGAAAGACTCATCAATACAGTCAACCGCAAAACGGCCCTTTCGTCGCCTCCCACGAGGGATCTGATGGCGGGTAGCAAGAAGCGAAGAGACGATGCCGGCTAATCCGTCGCCCCTCGCCTCTTTGGCGGAGGTCGCCCTAGTTAGCCCTGCCATTGAAGTCCTCCTGGCAGCGTTAGTGGTCATCCTCTTTGACCTCTACTTGAAAGAGGATGAGAAGGGTCTTTTGACCTGGATCAGTGTTTTTGGCTTGGTGATCGCTGGGGCCATGACCTTTGCCTTCTGGCCAATAGGAAAGGGAGCATTCCAGGAAAGCATACGGGTGGATAACTTCAGTCTCTTTTTTACCAATCTCCTTCTCGGAGCCGCGGTCATCACCCTCCTCTCCTCTGTGCAATATCTAAACGAAACGAACATTCGCAAAGGGGAATACCATGCCCTGATTCTGTTGAGTACCCTGGGAATGATTCTCATGGCCATGGCCAATGATCTCATTCTTTTCTTTCTCGCCCTCGAGACCATGTCCATTGCCGTCTATATTCTGACAGGGATGTGGCGTCAGAGGATAGAGGCCGGCGAGGCGGCCATGAAGTATTTTCTAAATGGTGCCTTTGCCTCCGGTTTCCTCCTCTACGGGATCGCTCTTATCTTCGGGGCAACCGGTTCTACCAATTTAACCCGTATCTCAGCTTCCCTTGCTCAACCCTCCATCCTCGGGGATCCGCTGCTATCGGCCGGGGTCCTTCTTTTGCTCATCGGTCTCGCCTTTAAGGTCGCCGCCGTCCCATTCCATTTCTGGGTGCCAGATGTTTACGATGGTGCCCCCACATCGGTCACCGGCTTTATGTCCGTAACGGTAAAGGCCGCTGCCTTCGCCGGTTGGACCCGTATTCTGATGCATGGAATGGCACCCCTCCACGCTGAGTTGTCCTTCGTGCTGTGGGCCATGGCGATACTCACCATGACAGTCGGTAATATCCTCGCCATCGCCCAGACCAGCGTAAAGCGCATGCTCGCCTATTCCAGCATTGCCCATGCAGGCTATCTACTCATTGGGGTCGTGGCAGGGGAGGAGAACGGAGGCTCCGCCATTCTCTTTTATCTCTTGGTCTATACGATGATGACCCTGGGAGCCTTCGGGGTACTCATGGCGCTCAAAGATAAAGAAAAAGACAACGAGCATTACAGCGATCTTACCGGAGTTGGATTTAAACGGCCCTTTCTAGGTATGGCAATGTCCATCTTCATGCTCTCCCTCGCGGGATTTCCTCCGCTGGGAGGATTTACCGGGAAATTTTACCTGTTCCGATCGGCCATAGAAACCGATCACACCGCGCTGGCCGTCATCGGTGTTCTGAACAGTCTACTCTCGGTGATCTACTATCTTCGGGTCGTTGCGAGGATGTATATGGAAGAGGGGACAGTTGAAGGAAAGTCCTTTACCAGCGCTCCCTACCTATACGCTGCCATTGCCCTTACAGTCTTGGGAACCCTTTACCTGGGTATTGCCCCGTCCTTTTCCCTGGATCTCAGCCGACAGTCCTTTATTTCGCTACACTAGACTAATCTTGCCGGCGGCCGACAGACTACTTCCCCGAGCAGGGAAAGGACTCACCGTCAGAAGAAATTAACCGCAGATTTACGCCGATTATCGCAGATAAGGATTCGAACATTTCACCGCAGAGACGCAGAGTACGCTGAGGAAATCCCATTTTGCCCAATCGGGAGACGACGATTGGGCAAAAACTTTTAGCTCTAATTTGAGCAATGTTTTTGTTTGTCGTCGTCTCCCGACAAACAAAAATTTAATTCTCTGCGCCCTCTGCGCCTCTGCGGTGAGTAAGTCTCAA
>JACZQL010000091.1 GCA_022545745.1 Deltaproteobacteria bacterium
GTATAGGGGAACCCCTTCGCCCAGTGCTTTGGCCTTGGCAAGCTGTTCCCAGACCGGCGACCATTCAGATCCTGGCGAGTAAAAGATTCGATCGATGCCCATACCCGCCAGTACACGCAGAAATGTTTCAGCCCCTGTTAGTCCTTTTGTCTCTAACATAGCTTCTCCTTTCCCGGTCTATATGGTCCATTATTTGACTGCGAATACAATCTAGCCAAAGAAATTTTGCAATTTTGGGATGAAAAAGAGATTGAAAAATACCTGGGAAAGGTTATTCCACGGGGCGAGAAACTTTCTTGAAATCGTTTGGTTCAACATTCAAAAGGTAAGAAGCTAAGAAGCTCTGCCTCGTCTACAATTCATCTCGTATTTGGGTGGTTTTTTTACTCCCCCCTTTTAAATCCAATGCGAACCGAATCCTGTTTCACCTTGCGGGCCATTTTTTCGTACTCTTTCTCCATCTCTTCGGTCACGGACGGAATGGCCTCTTTGATGGCACGGAAGAAGTGTTCCATCGTCACCCGTCTCGCCTCAGGGTTTTCCCGCAGGGCGTAGAGTCCTGCCTTCATGCACACACCCGCAATGTCCGCACCCGTATATCGGTCCGTAATCTCAGTCAGCTTTTCCAAGTTGACATCGGAGTCGAGGGCCATCCCTTTGGTGTGAGAGCGAATTATTTCCATCCTCGCCATACGGTCAGGGATTGGGACGTATACGATCTCATCGAACCGTCCTGGCCGGAGCAGCGCGGGATCGATCATGTCGGGGCGGTTAGTTGCCGCCAAGACCACAACGCCCTTTAGCTCCTCCATGCCATCCATCTCTGCCAGCATCTGATTGACGACCCGCTCGGTGACCTGGGATTCCCCCAGACCCCCCCCTCGCACGGGTGCGATGGAGTCCAACTCATCGAAAAAGAGAATCGTGGGGGCCACCTGCTTTGCCCGGTGAAAGAACTCAGCCACCTTCTTCTCTGACTCGCCGTACCACTTGGACAGCAGCGCACTCCCCTTGGCCGTGAGAAAATTAGCACCGGCCTGGGTTGCCACTGCCTTCGCCACCATGGTTTTCCCTGTGCCCGGCGGTCCGTATAAGAGGATCCCTTTCGGGGACCTTATCCCCAAGCGGGTAAAGGAATCCGGATGGTTCAGTGGTAGCTCCACCATCTCGTGGAGAAGCTGTTTGACCTCTTGAAGTCCACCCACGTCCTCCCAACGAACATTGGGAATCTCCACAACGATTTCCCTCAAGGCCGATGGTTGGACCTCTTTCAGTCCTTGTTCGAAATCGTCTCGGGTCACCGTCAGCTTTTTCAAAACTTCCACAGGAATCGCCTTCTCTTCCAGATTTACAGTAGGCATAACCCTCCGAAGGGTGGCCAGCGCCGCTTCCTTGGCCAGTGCGGCGATATCAGATCCCGTGTAGCCATGGGTGACCTCGGCAATTTTATCGAGCTCCACATCGTTCCCCAAGGGCATCCCTCGGGTATGGATCTGTAGGATTTCACGCCTCCCCAGTTGATCCGGGATGCGGATTTCAATCTCGCGGTCGAACCGTCCCGGCCTCCTGAGCGCGGGATCCACAGCATCCACCCGGTTCGTCGCACCAATGACAATCACATTGCGTCTTGCCTTGAGTCCGTCCATGAGGGTGAGGAGCTGAGCCACAATCCTCCGCTCCACCTCGCCGGTCACTTCGGCCCGCTTGGGGGCAATGGAATCGAGCTCGTCGATAAAGATGATCGCCGGTGCATTTTTCTCGGCCTCGGTAAAGATTTGCCTCAGTCTCTCTTCCGACTCGCCGTAAAACTTGCCCATGATTTCCGGACCATTGATGCTGGAAAAAAGGCCTCAGATTCGCTCGCAACGGCCTTTGCCAGGAGGGTCTTTCCAGTTCCGGGGGGTCCGTGGAGAAGGACTCCTTTGGGGGGATCAATTCCCAGACGATCGAACAACTCCGGGTGCTTGAGGGGTAGCTCGATCATCTCCCGCACCTTCTCCACCACCGGCTTGATGCCCCCAAGGTCGTCATAGGTCACCTCCATCACCTCGCGCTCCTTGGGCTCGAGGTGCTCGGGCAAAAGCTCAATCTCTGTCTGCTCGGAGACGCGCGCGATCCCTTTGGGGACGGTAGCGGTCACCACCAAACGGATCTCCATGAGCCCGAATGCTGGCGACTCCAAAAAGCCACGGAAGAAGTCGTCTCTGAAGAAATCCGTGGGGAAGGACTGCCTTGCCCGATTAAAGACGGTAGTGGATATGAGGTCGCCTCGAACCAATGGGCGGTAAAGCAGGGTGGGCTTTAGACCCTCACCGGAGCCGGCGATCTGGAGGCCTTCCTTGGCTGGTGCAAGGCTTACCTTTTTCGCCTCTTTCCAATCCGCCTTTTTGAGTTCCACATGTTCACCGATGCCAACGCCGGAGTTACCACGCATCAGGCCGTCCATGCGTACGATGTCGAGGCCTTGGTCTTCGTGATATCCCGGGACCGCAATGGCAGCAGTGAGTCGCTTGCCCTTGATTTCAATCACGTCGCCGCGTTCGATACCCAGAACCTTGATCTGCTCGGCGCCAATGCGTACGATTCCTTTCCCCACATCCTGTTGTTGGGCACTGGCGACCTTTAATCGCAATGAATCCTTTGAGGCCATAACTCTCTCTGTCCTCCCAAACCGTCGCTAGGGTCTACGATTATACGGATAAGGCTGAAAAAGCAAAATAGGAACGCGGTTTTCAATGTCCATGGGAAGTGTTAAAGTAACCGTTTTGGAGCCCGAAGATGGACGCAAAAACCCAAGTCTCATCACCTCTGGAATTGATTCTGGAAAGAATGAGAAAGTGGGATGGAAGTCCCTGGGGAAGACTTCAAATTCTGAGCCATCAATGGCTCACCCGTCTGGAAAACCATCCGCTCATCCAATCCTACGGCACTTTGCTGAGAAGATCCCGTGACTCTATCGGCCTCAGGTCCGAACCTGCCATTAATGTAGATTCAGTTTTCCCCTTCTCCCTGATTTTCCACTTGCTCCTCATTTTCTTCCTGAGCTGGACTGCCATATCGTCCATCGCCTTACCCAAGCCAGGACCCATTCGCGTGCGGTTTATTGACATTGGCACTCGGCCTAAACGCCAGCCCAAAAAAGTCACGAAGGCGGCCAAGCCCAAGGTCACCCGAGTTCCCCAGAAGGTGGCACCACCACGACCAGCCCCAAAGCCAAAGAAGGTACCACCACCGTTACCGGCTCCAAAGATCTTGGCAAAATCATTCAGAGTCGCTCCGGCGACCGTCACCGCCGAGCCCACGGAGGCCCTGATCCAGCTACCCACTAGCCAGTCCAGTGCCGTCGAATCACTTCAGTTGAACGTAGAGACCCCACCGGGTGCCACTGTGAGCGCAATATCAGAAGACGAACTCAAGCTCCTGAAAGGAGCGGTTCAAGGAATGGGCCTTCCTGCCGTGGAGGGGAACCCCTCGGCCATACAGAGCCCCGATTTCGCTCCCTACCTAGAAAAAATCAAAAGGAGGGTCGAGTCGGTCTGGGAATATCCAGAGGGAATCCCCGGAAAACACCAGGTAAGTCTGGTATTTGTACTCGATCGGGGAGGCAAACTGGTCCGGGCAGAGGTCCTAGATGCGACTCACTCCAAGCTGGACCAGGGGGTTTTGGAGGCCGTGAGAAAGGCATCTCCATTCCCGCCAATTCCGGAGAGCCTGAAAGACCTCGCGGGATGGCCGCTGCGGATTAAATTCACGATCGACTTCGGGGTAAAGATAGCCAAGTGAGGCGTAAGAGGATAATAATAACGGTTGGGGCGTTGTTTTTCAGCTTCCTTGTGAGCATCCTCTGGGTCGCCATTGCGGACGCCCAGAAACCTGTGGCACGGTTCTTTTATGACGAAAAAGGCAACGTCTCTCGCCAGGAGAGGGATACCAACAACGATGGAAAAATGGACCGCTGGACCCTGTTTAACAGCGACGGGGAGGTCAGTCGAGTTGAACAGGATGAGAACTTTGACGGGAAGCCTGATATCAGCCTCTATTACGAGAGGGGCAAAATAAAGCGGCAAGAGGTTTCCACCGAACACGATGGCAAGATTGATGTTTGGTATTACTACTCCACGATGGGAGAGGTGGAACGCAAAGAGCAGGATAAGAACCGCGACGGGAAACCTGACATTTGGGTCACCTATGAAAACAACCAGCCTGTTCGAAGCGAGGAGGACACGGACCACGATGGGAAAGTCGAACGTGTGGTCCAATTGAACAATGGGAACATCGTCCGAATCGACGAGGACACGGACGGTAGCGGGAAGATAGACACCTGGTCTTACTTTGAGGGAAAGCAGCTAGTCAAAAAGGAGATCGACAAAGACCAAGACGGTAAGGTGGACGTGGTCGGTCAGTATCGCGATGGTCATCTGGTTAGCCAGGAGGAAGACCTGGATCGAGACGGGGAAAAAGACCGTTTCCTATTTTTTGACCGAGGAGTCCTTTTGAGAAGAGAGGAGAGCACGCAAAAAAATAGCAAGATTGATCTCATCGAGCTCTACTCCAATGGAACCTTGATGAAACGATTCAAGGATACCAGCAGAGACGGACGATTGGACACTCTATACCTCTTCCAGGACAAGCAACTTGTCCGACAGGAAAGTGATACCACCGGCGACGGCACTTTCGACCAAAGGAATATTTACCAGGATGGGAAAGCGGTGCGACAGGAGGCTGATACGAACAAGGACCAGAGGGTAGATGTCTGGATCTATTTTAAGAACTCTGAACAGGTCCGACAGGACGAAGATTTAAACTTTAACGGTAAAATCGACGCCCGCTATCTATTCAAAGACGGACAGGTTACGGAGCAAAAGCGGGTGGCGGAGTTGGCGCCGGATGAGCCGGCCCAGGATTTTTCCACAATTCAAAAGGAGCTGAGCCGTAAACCCCGTACCACGGACTCACGTCCATTCGACGGCGAGCTCACGGCCGAGCCGCCGCTTTGGGACTCTCCTCCTGCGGAGTAATGGGCTCTCAACAGGTGGTTCGGGGTAAAGCCGAAAACAAAAAAGGTGAAGCAGGAAAATCAATCGTGAAAGCAACCCAAGAAGGTGTAGATTCCGAGCCGAGGTAAAAGTGAAGGCTCTTCGTTTGAACAGGCATGCGGGACTTTTCTATGTCCTCACAATTGTTTTTCTAGTGGGGTGCGGGCCCGCGCCTATGCAGCCCCCCCCTGGCACCTCTGCCGGCCCAAACAAAGCACCCGCACAAGCTGGGCAGCCTCAGTCAACCGTACCAGCAAAACCCCAGGTCAGTGACTCCCAGAGATGGCAATACGCCTGGAACAGGGCCATGGAGGGAGTCGCCATGGGAGGCACTATCGCAGGCCCATACGGAGCGGGCGGTGGCCTTATCGTAGGTCTTATCGCCGGACTGCTAACAGCAGATGCGCACTATGGCAAGATACAGGCACAGATCCAGGCCGAGGAGCAGAAAGACAAGGAACTGGAAGCCCAACTCGAGCGAGAGATCGAGCGGCAGAGAAAGTTGGAGGCGCAACTGGAAAAGGATGTAGAGGCATTGGATTCACAGGGGTCGGAACCAACAGAGAAGGCCGAGGTAGCGGATTCGGACCAGACCGTCGCAAAGGCAGACCCAGAAACTCCAACCAGCGCAAGCGCCCCATCTGTTGGGGACTCTACACACCCAGCGGAAACCTCAACCCCTCAGTCCCCCCCAACCCCCGAGGAAACCATGTCAGCTGAGGTAAAGGATCAAATTGGTGCCCTCGCCTCCTTGGGTAAGAAACAGGTCAGCTCTGAAATCCCGCCCCCCAGCATTAAAACCGTTGTGCGGAGAGACATCAATAAAGACGGAACCACCGATCTTTGGATCTACTATGATCCCGAGAATCCCAGCGAGGTGAAACGCCAGGAGGAAGATACCAACTGGGACGGCAGCGTTGATACCTGGAGCGATTTCACCGACGGAAAACTGGTGCGCCGCCAGTTGGACACCAACGGAGACGATAAAGCCGATAAATTTTTCTACTACGAAAATGAGTCCTTGGCCAAGGTAGAACAAGATGAAAACGGTGAGGGGCAACCGAACTACCGCGCCTGGTATACCAATGGACGTCTAGCCAAGGTGGAAAAAGACCTCAACCAGGACGGCAAGATGGACCTTTGGATCTACTATGACACGAACCAAGATAGAGAAGTCACTGTAA
>JACZQL010000092.1 GCA_022545745.1 Deltaproteobacteria bacterium
GGAAAACGGACCTCGGGAACGGAAGCCGACGGCACGGCGACTGTCTATGCCTACGACGGGATCGACCGCGAGACGTCCTACGGGCTTGCCGAGGCCGTCAAGATGATCAAGGAAGGCGCCACCGCGAAGTTCGACGAGACCGTGGAATTGGCCGTTCGGTTGGGAGTGGACCCCAGACAGGCTGACCAGAATATTCGGGGGACTGTGCTTCTTCCCCACGGGATGGGTAAGACGGTAAAGGTCCTGGCCTTTGCTAAGGGTGAGAAGGAGAAAGAGGCCCAGGAGGCTGGTGCTGATTTCATCGGCAGCGATGATCTCGTCAAGAAGATCAGGGAGGGTTGGCTGGAATTCGATAAGGCGGTGGCGACACCGGACATGATGGGAGCGGTTGGGAGGATTGGAAAGATATTGGGCCCGCGGGGTCTCATGCCCAATCCTAAGGCCGGGACGGTTACCCAGGAAATTGGTAAGGCTGTGCGGGAACTCAAGGCAGGCAAGTTGGAATTCAGGGTGGACAAGGCCGGGATTATCCATTTGCCCATCGGTAAAGTCTCTTTTCCCGAGGAGCAGTTGGTGGAAAATGCCAGGACTATTTTAGCTTCCCTGGTGCGCGCCAAACCTGCCTCAGCCAAAGGGAACTACATCCGCGGAGTCGCCCTGTCCGCGACCATGGGACCTGGGATCAAGGTGGATCCGGCACAGCTGCGATCCATGGCTGCGTAGTTTTTTTAAAGATGAGGAGGTTGCGGTTTTAAATCGGGAAACAAAAGCTGGGCAGGTAACTGAGGTCCAGGATAAGTTTAAGGCGGCAAAGATGGCAATTGTGACAGAGTACCGTGGTCTTACGGTCACGCAGATGGCTCAGTTACGCCGCGAGATTTACGCAGCCTCAGGCGAGTACAAGGTAATCAAAAACACCCTGGCACGGCTTGCCCTGAAGGACGGGGTCTTTAGCTCTCTGGAAAACCTGCTTAAGGGTCCCAATGGATGGGTATTTTCCTACGAAGATCCAGTGAGCCTGACCAAGGCCTTGGTCAAGTTCTCCGAGCAGCACGAGATGCTGAAGATCAAAGGTGGGATGCTGGAGGGCGAGTTCCTGGAACCGGCCAAGGTGAAAGACCTCGCCAAGATGCCGAGCCGCCAGGAACTCCAAGCCAAACTCCTGGCCCTCATGCAGGCACCTGGGACTCAGCTTGTTCGATTGATCCAGGAGCCTGGGGCAAGGGTGGCTCGCCTATTAGAAACGATACGAAAAACGAAGTCAGAACAGCAGAGTTGATATTTTCAATCCGTTAAAGGGGGAAAACGTTTATGGAAGCAGTGAGTCGTGACCAGGTAAAGGATTTCATCAAAAACATGAGCCTCTTGGAGGCCGCTGGACTGGTCAAGGAGTTGGAAGAGGAACTGGGTGTCAGCGCGGCGGCTCCCGTGGCCGTAGCGGCGGCGCCTGCAGCTGCGGAAGCTGTTGCAGAGGAGCAGACCGAGTTCAACGCCATCCTGACCGATGCAGGGGAGAAGAAGATCCAGGTCATCAAAGCGGTTCGTGAGCTGACCAGTTTAGGTTTGAAGGAGGCGAAGGACCTAGTGGACGGGGCTCCCAAGCCAGTGAAGGAAGGGGTGCCCAAGGAAGAGGCGGAGACCGTCAAGAAAAAGATCGAAGACGTGGGAGGCAAAGTCGAAATCAAATAAGCGTCCGGCGCGTGATTCGTTTGTCGTCATGGGGAGGAGCGGTTCCGCCCGCCTCATCATTCAAACAAACCGGTTATAACGAAGAGGAGTCATAATGGCAGTTCGTGTGGCTAATAATTTAAGATTTCGCCGCAATTATGGAAAAATAAAAAAAATCATTGAGCTTCCTTATTTGATCGAGATCCAGAAAAACTCCTTTAATCTCTTTGTGCAAAAAGACGTTCCGCCAGACCAGCGTCAGAACATAGGACTCCAAGGAGTCTTTAAGTCGGTTTTCCCCATCAAAGACTTTAACGATACGGCCTCCCTGGAATTCGTTAGTTACAGTCTCGGCGAGCCGAAATATGATGTGGAGGATTGTCACCAGCGCGGCATGACCTACGCGGCACCGCTTAAGGTGACTGTCCAGATGGTGCTATGGGATGTGGACCCCCAATCCAACGATAGGAGCATTCGAAACATCAAGGAGCAGGAAGTCTATTTTGGCGAGATCCCGTTGATGACTAAGAATGGCACGTTCATGGTGAATGGCACCGAGCGTGTCATCGTCAGTCAGCTCCATCGTTCTCCGGGGGTTTTCTTCGAGCACGACAAGGGGAAGACCCATTCCAGCGGCAAGCTCCTGTATTCGGCCCGGGTCATACCATACCGTGGTTCCTGGCTCGATTTTGAATTTGACCCAAGGGATATCTTGTACGTGCGTATCGACCGTAGGCGAAAATTCCCTGTCACGGTGTTGCTCCGCGCCCTTGGAATGACCACCGAAGACCTACTTAACTATTTCTACCAAACCGATACCGTGGTCTTTGACGGAAAAAAGGCGATGGTGGTTTTCAAACCCGACCACTTTGTGGGGTTCAAGACCGGGTGGGATATTCGGGACCCAAAGTCGAACGAGCTGATTGCGAAAGAGGGGAGAAAGTTGACCCGGGCGATGATCCGCCAGATGGAGGCCACCCGAGTGAAGCACGTCCCTGTGGCACTCGAAGATGTCATTGGACGTGTGGCTGCCCGCAATATCGTGGATCCTGAAACCCAAGAGGTACTCGTCGAGTGTAATCAGGAGCTCACCCAAGAGAATCTGGACCTGATCAGGGATAAGGGTATTGCGCAAATCGAGGTTATCTTTCTGGATGAATCCCGTATGGGTCCCTACCTGCGTGACACCTTGATTCTAGACAAGTTGCATACGCCGGAGGAGGCCATCATAGAGATCTATCGGAGGATGCGGCCAGGAGACCCTCCCACCGCACAGACGGCGACCAACTTTTGTAACAACCTTTTCTTCAACCCGGATCGATACGACCTGTCCAAGGTGGGGAGACTGAAGTTGAACCATCGGTTCAAATTCAACGTGCCCCTAGAGCAGGGGACCCTGCGCAAGGAGGACATCCTTGAGGTGGTTCGATACCTGATCGAACTCAGAAACGGTAATGGGTTTGTGGATGATATCGACCATCTCGGCAATCGCCGGGTGCGACCCGTGGGTGAGTTGGTGGAAAACCACTTCCGTATGGGTTTGGTTCGAATGGAGCGGGCCATCAAGGAAAAGATGAGCCTTCAGGATATCGACGCCCTCATGCCTCAGGAGCTGATCAACTATAAGCCGGTTTCAGCGGCCCTGAAGGAGTTCTTTGGTTCCAGCCAGCTTTCCCAATTCCTGGATCAAACCAATCCTCTGTCCGAGATTACTCATAAGCGGCGCCTTTCGGCCCTGGGACCTGGTGGTCTCACGAGAGAACGTGCTGGCTTCGAGGTGCGCGATGTGCACCCCACCCACTATGGCCGCGTCTGTCCCATCGAGACGCCAGAAGGGCCCAACATCGGTCTGATTGCTTCTCTCTCCACGTATGCGAGGGTCAACGAGTTTGGTTTTATCGAGACCCCCTATCGGGAAGTGGGCAATGGGCGCGTGACTGACCAAATCCGTTATCTGTCCGCCCTGGATGAAGAGGATCATGTGATCGCCCAGGCCAACGCACCCATCGACAACCGGGGAGCGTTTACCTCAGATTTGGTTTCGTCGCGCAAGGGCGGTGAGTTTGTGATGGCCCGTCCGGAGGACGTGAACTTCATGGACGTTTCTCCCAACCAGTTGGTAAGCGTGGCGGCCTCCCTCATTCCTTTCCTGGAAAATGATGATGCCAACCGCGCGCTGATGGGGTCTAACATGCAGCGTCAGGCAGTTCCCCTCCTTCGAACCGAGGCCCCATTGGTGGGGACCGGGATGGAAAAGGTGGTGGCCCGTGACTCAGGGGCGACGGTGGTGGCTCTGCGGGACGGGGTCGTGGAGGACGTTGACTCCACCCGTGTGGTGATCAAGGCCGATCATCCGTCTGGATCTCACCGGGACACCGGAGTGGACATCTATGATCTGGTTAAGTTCCAGCGCTCCAATCAAAATACCTGCATCAATCAGAGACCCATTGTGTTGGTGGGGGATCCCGTGAAGAAAGACGATGTCATTGCGGATGGACCCTCAACCGAAATGGGAGAGCTTGCATTGGGCAGCAATCTCTTGGTGGCCCTGATGCCTTGGGGTGGGTACAACTTCGAGGACTCCATTCTCATCAGCGAAAGGGTGGTTAAAGAGGACGTCTATACGTCGGTGCATATTGAGGAGTTCGAATGTGTTTCTCGGGATACAAAACTTGGCCCGGAGGAAATTACTCGCGATATCCCCAATGTTGGTGATGAGGTGTTAAAGGACCTCGATGAGAGCGGCATCATTCGTATTGGAGCCGAGGTGGGACCGGGAAATATCCTGGTCGGGAAGATTACGCCCAAAGGCGAGAGTCAGCTCTCTCCAGAGGAAAAGCTCCTACGCGCCATCTTTGGTGAGAAGGCTGGCGAGGTACGGGATACCTCTCTCAAGGTTCCCCCCGGAGTGGAAGGAACGGTGACCAGTGTCCGCATCTTCTCTCGAAAAGGGATGGGTAAAGACGAGCGCAGCAAGGTCATTGAGGATGAGGAGATAAATCGGCTGAAAAAGGATCAGCAGGATGAAATTCGTATCATCCAAGAAGGAGCCCTCAAGCGCCTCAAGAAGCTCGTGGTGGGTCGTGTTGCCTCGGCCCGTATCTCTGACGACAACCGAAAAGTTCTTTTGAACAAAGGTAAGGAAATTACCGAAGAGGATATAGACCAAATTCCCAGGGCCTATCTGGGAGAGATCCGTGTGGATAATGAATCCGTGGAGAACGAGGTCCAACGCATTGTGGATAGTATCAACGAGCAAGTGGAGCTCTTTAAGATGGTCTTCCAGGATAAGATCAACAGGCTCCAGAGCGGCGATGAGCTGCCCCCCGGGGTCATCAAGATGGTGACGGTTCTGGTCGCCATTAAGCGAAAACTACAGGTGGGAGACAAGATGGCTGGGCGGCATGGCAACAAAGGGGTCATTTCTCGAATCCTGGCTGAGGAGGATTTGCCCTATTTGCAAGACGGCACTCCCGTGGATATTGTCCTGAACCCCCTGGGGGTTCCCTCGCGGATGAATGTCGGACAGATCCTTGAGGCTCACCTGGGCTGGGCCGCACGAAAGTTGGGGGATCAAATCGATAAACTCCTCAATCATGGCAAGGCGGACACAGACGGTCTCCGTAAACACCTCAAGGAATTTCTGGCATCACAAGAGATAAGTGAGTTTATCGATTCACTGGACGATCAGGATGTGATCCGGCTGGGTCAGAAATACCGTTCAGGGATTCCCGTGGCATCACCGGTTTTCGATGGGAGCCGCGAGGATGAGACATTTGAACTGCTGAAAAAAGCGGGCCTCCCGGTGACGGGACAGACCACGCTCTATGATGGTCGGACTGGAGAACCCTTCGATCAACAGGTGACCGTTGGAATGATGTATATGATGAAGCTCCACCACCTCGTGGATGATAAGATTCATGCCCGCTCCACTGGGCCTTATTCCCTTGTGACCCAGCAGCCCTTGGGTGGAAAGGCGCAGTTCGGCGGGCAGCGCCTCGGAGAAATGGAGGTGTGGGCCTTGGAGGCCTATGGAGCCGCATACACGCTACAAGAGATGCTAACAGTGAAATCGGATGATGTGGCGGGCCGGACGCGTATGTACGAAGGCATCTTCAAAGGAGACAATCGTTTGGAGCCCGGCTTGCCGGAATCTTTTAATGTTATGGTTAAAGAGCTCCAGAGCCTGTGTTTGGATGTTGAGTTAGTAGAAAGCAAGGAAGGTTAATTTTAGGAGGTTCACCAATGGAAGAACTCTTTAGTCTCTTTGAAAGACCTAAAAATCCGGTGAGTTTCAGTGCGATTAGGATAGCCCTTGCCTCTCCGGAAAAGATCCGTTCTTGGTCCCACGGCGAGGTCAAGAAGTCGGAGACCATCAACTACCGGACCTTCAAACCAGAGCGGGACGGGCTTTTCTGCGCCAAGATCTTTGGTCCCACCAAGGACTACGAGTGCAATTGTGGAAAATACAAAAGGATGAGACATCGGGGAGTGGTGTGCGAGAAGTGCGGCGTCGAGGTCATTCAATCGAAGGTGCGGCGCGAG
>JACZQL010000093.1 GCA_022545745.1 Deltaproteobacteria bacterium
GATCACCCAAGGATCGGCTGGAGATCCTACGGAAGGCATACGGGGCTGTAATGTCAGACCCAAAGTTCTTAGCCGAAGCCAAGAAATCCAAGCTCATTATCAACTACGTGTCCGGGGAAGAGATTGAAAAGTTTGTTGCTGAAATTTTAGCGACTCCGGCCAGTGCGAAAGAGAATCTCTCGTTCTTGGTAAGAAAGAGCAAGCAAAAATAGTAGCGTAGCCTGCAGTGGATTACCTTAACGCGTTCTATAATGGCCTGACGAGCATCCTGCCGTTCTCGGAGGCGGGCGTGCATCCCTTTCTGATGATGCTGATCGGGATCTCCATTGGGTTCGTGGTGGGCATCCTGCCAGGGTTGGGAGGAGCCACTACCCTGGCCCTGATGCTTCCGTTCATCTACGGTATGGAACCCACGGCGGCCTTTGCCTTCCTGCTGGGCTCCAATGCTGTCACGGCCACCACGGGCGACATCACCTCAGTACTCTTCGGCGTGCCCGGCGAAGGGATTACGGCTGCAACCATTGTGGACGGGCATCCCATGGCCAAAAAAGGCGAAGCAGGGCGCGCCTTGGGAGCTGCATTGATGAGCTCGCTGGTAGGCGCGGTCTTCGGCGCCTTCGCCCTCGCATTGGCCATTCCTATCGTTCAGCCTTTAGTCCTGTCCATCGGCTCATCAGAGTTTTTCATGCTTGCCATGCTGGGAATCACCTTTGTCGCTGCCCTAAGCGGGGACAACATTTTCAAGGGTCTCACGGCTGGAGCCTTTGGCCTTGCCCTGGCAACTATTGGACTTGACCCTATAGATAGCGTGCCACGATTTACCCTTGATCCAATCATCGGGGACGACGCTGCGCTCTTCTTGTGGGACGGCATGTCCCTTATCGCGGTGACCGTGGGACTCTTTGCCATTCCAGAGATCGTTGAGTTGGCAGTTCAGGGGTCCGCCATCGCCGAAAAAGGAACGGGCAAACTGGGGGGGGTCATGGAGGGCGTCAAGGACACCTTTCGTCACTGGAAGCTAGTCCTTCGCTGCAGTGCCATCGGCGCGTACATAGGTCTGCTCCCTGGGCTGGGGGGTGGCCCGGCCCAGTGGATGGCTTATGCCCATGCGGTGCAGAGCTCTCCCGATAAGGAGCGTTTTGGTAAGGGGGCCATCGAGGGGGTTCTCGGACCGGGGGCAGCCAACAACTCCAAAGAGGGAGGGGCCCTGGTTCCAACCATTGCCTTTGGAGTTCCCGGCAGTGTCTCAATGGCGATCCTGCTCGGAGCCTTCATCATTCAAGGCATCGTGCCGGGCCCGGATCTCTTGGACCCCGACAAGCATCTTACCCTGACCTTCTCCTTTGTTTGGATCATTGTGATCTCTAACATCATCACGGTTGCCGTCTGTTTTCTCTTTCTCAACCACATCGCAAAGATCACTTTGGTGAAGGGAACATACCTCATCCCCTTTCTCCTCCTTCTTGTCTACCTCGGGGGCTTTGCCGTTAAAAACAGCTTCGGCGACATGTTCCTAGTGATTCTATTCGGGGCGCTAGGATGGCTCATGGTCCGCTTTGACTGGCAGCGGCCGCCCTTGCTTATAGGGTTGGTTTTGGGAGGGATCGCAGAAAACAACCTCTTTATCGCCACAAAGATCTACGGAGCAAGCTGGCTCCTTCGCCCCGGGGTTATTGTCATTATTCTGCTGATCGCCGGTGCCCTCCTTTGGCCCGTGATCCAGAAGTTTCGGGAGAGACGCCGCAAGGGTGCAGCCGATCCTCTTCAGGCAACTTCGAGTCCGCTCCCAGAGGGTGAAGAGCAAAAAAGCATAGGAAGCCGCGTTCCCAGTGTTATGTTTGCCCTCTTCTTTGTGCTCATTTTCCTCTACGTACTGAAAGAGGCTTTCTTCGGTTTTGGCGCGGATGAGGAACGGGCCGCCCTTTTCCCCATAATCATCGGCATACCTGGTCTGGGCATGTCCCTTCTCGCCTTTGGTAGGGAGTTCTCATCTACCGGCCAGGTGGTGACCACCAGTGAAGAACCATCCGATATAGCGCCTGATGTGGCTCGCCGTCGAATGATTGGGATTATTTGCTGGATCGTGGGTTTCTTTATCTCCATCTGGCTGCTGGGCTTCGTCATCAGCTCTGCCGTGGTCACCTTTCTTTACCTCAAGTTCGGCGCGGGAGAGAAGTGGCAAATAAGCATTATCTTAACTCTAGTCGCCTGGGGCTTCTTCTACGGCGTTTTCGACTACGCCCTACACCTCCCCTTCCCCCCAGGTGAACTGCTAATCTTGTTGGGATTGGATTAGTAGCCAGCTTTGATCTGGTGGGCATCAGCAACGATTTCCAGTGCCAATGAGTGTCGGATCGGGGCTAGCGGCCCGATAAAGCGTCTATTGCGCCCCCCCAGAAGTCCATCTATAATTTTGTCTCCATGTTGCGAAGGCTCCTCTACCTTTTCATACTCAGTTCCCTGCTGAGCGGATGCGGCACATCCATCCCCACGCCGCTGGACGCTTTTAAACCCCTCACCGAAGAGGATGAGATCAAGATCTCCCGGCAATTCCGTCGGGATGCCAAGAGAATGTTCAAGTTGGTAAACCAGCCTGAAGTCCAGCAATATGTCGACCAGGTGGGCCGAAACATTCTATCAGTTATGGGGCCTCAGCCCTTCGAGTATAAATTCTATGTGGTGGAAGATCCCCAGTTGAACGCCTTCGCGGTACCGGGGGGGTCCATCTATATTCACACAGGCATCATTGAGAACGCTAAAAGCACGGATGAGCTGGCCTCCGTCATAGGCCATGAAATCATCCACGTGAAGGGGCGCCATATTGCACGTATGTCCGGGCCGGACCTAGCAAGTATGATTGGAATGCTGGGTATGCTCCTAGGCGCGGCGGGTGGCAATGCAGGGGCCGCCGGGATGGTCGGGCAGGCCATTGCGACTCAGCGCCAGATCTCATTCACTCGCAGAATTGAACAGGAAGCTGACACCCTTGGCGTAAAATATATGGCCAAAGCCGGTTACGATCCGAGAGGGGCCCTGGGCTTCTTCAGAACCATCGCCATGGAAAGGGTTCTAAACCCCGTCAATGTTCCCCCTTACCTGCTGACCCATCCCTTGACGGACGAGCGCATCGCGTCGGTCAACATCGTCATTCGATCTCTGGATCTCAGTGGCATCAGTCCAAGACGTCCAGACCCGCTCAAAAGGGTTCAGGCCATACTGCGTCTGGAGAAACAGAAGGCCAATCCCGGCAATGATTTGGTGCGAAAATTGTTCGTTCCCCATTTTCAAGAGAGAGGGGAAGTCGCCCATCTCCGCGGATTGGAATACTTTTATCAAGGGGCCTGGGCCCAGGCGCTAGAGAGTTATGAACAGGCAAGGGCCACGAGCCCGGATAGTCCGGGACTCGACCGAGATTTGGGCCGTCTTTATACTCAAATCGGAGAGTATGGGCTGGCTCACCAGGCATTTGAGCGATCCTTGAGCCGGGAACCCAAGATGCCTGTCACTTACCTCTATCTCGCGGAGCTATTTGAAAGGGAGTCCCAATTTCGAGAGGCCGCCTTCGCCTATCGAAAGGCCCTTCAGCTCTCACCCCTTTGGCCCGAACCGGCACGCCGACTGGGTGAAGTCTACAGTAAGATGGATCGTTTAGGAGATGCCTATTACTACCTGGGACGCTCCCATCAGTTAGCGGATGAGGACGAGAAGGCCATTGACGATCTGGAACGGGCAGTGGAAATTTTTGGCCCGTACTCGCCACGCGGGCAAGTGATCTATGATGAGCTGGAAGCCATCAAGGCAAGAATCTAACGCTCAACTTAACCGCAGATTTTCGCCGATTCTCGCAGACGAAAAATGGCAAAGAGCAGAGCGCAAAGCGCATAGCGTCCATTTTTAAGCCATCAGCTCTCAGCCGTCAGGCTTCAGCTCCGGACTCATTACTGCTAACTGCACACTGTCTTTCTGCTCCTTTTCTCGGGCTGACAACTGATAGCTGACTGCTGATAGCTAAATTCACTCAGTACTCGTAACTCAGTACTGACCTGTGCTCTGCGCTTAGCGCTTTGCCCATCGTCCTCGATGTTTGGTTAGTGCCCTCTTAGGAGTTTTCCGTATCCCTCGATACGGTCATTGATGCCCAGGCTGCGCAGGGCCCACCAGAGAATCGACTGGCTCCCTTGCACAATGTTGATGCCTAGCTCCTGTTCCAATGTTTCGATGATGGCCCCTGTGGCCCAGTGGGGTGAGCCCAGGTGGATGGTGTCGATCTCCGGATGTTCTTTCTTCAGCTCCCTGGCCATCTGCAAAGGGACCTCTGAGGGGACACGTCCCACGTCAATGAACGGAATGCCTCCGAATTTCCTTCCTACGATCTTGGCCCTATCTGGGCTGCCAGGACCACGGTTGGGCAGATGATCTGTGGCCCCCGGGGCTGAGGCGTAAGCTATGGTTCCGACCACCTTTGCCCCAAGTGCCTTGTCCGCCTCATAATAAGCGGTGCTGCTGTTGGTTACGGGAATTCCCAGTTCTGACTGAAGCTCCTTGATGGTCCGCTCCGCCTGTTCCCGGCCGCCTGAGTAGACCACCGGCCCCCCACCAAGGACGATGATGTTTACCCCGGCCCGAGCCATTTCTCTGGCAGCTCGCAGGGTATGGTTCCAGCTTTCTTGAGCCTCCCCTGATTCAACGGTGTGCCGCGCCACCATCAGTGTGGTTAGTACCAGGGTGATACCCGGTGGCGCCATCTGGTAAAACTCGTAGGGAAAAACCTCGGTGACGATGGGGGGAGACGTGTAGCCAATACGTGCACGATGACCGTACATATGGATCCTCCTTTACGGTTGCAAGCGACAACACTGAAGCGATCACTGAACCCTCCAGCAGATTCCGTTTGCCCTGACTTCCGGCACAGATATCGAATGGCGGATCATGTGTCAACTTACCCGAACCTGAAGGGACAATGTCTATTTTGGTATCGACGCTTGGATGCCGAAGTATTTACGGCCAGAAATCATCCACTACATCGACAGCCGCATGGGTCAGGACCGTTGTCTTTGGGGAACCAACGGGCTACCGTGGACAGAAAGTCCGGACCAAGTCGAAGCGCTCGGACTGAAAGACGAGACGAAAAGAAAGCTTTTACGCGACAACGTCGTTCAACTTTTTGGATTGTAATGAAAAAAGAAGGAGTCTTATGTATCAGACGCTTCAATACGAAGAGAATCACTTTGTGGTCACCGTTCGCCTAAACCGGCCCGAGAAAAAAAATTCGCTCAATGCACAAATGAGACACGAATTGGAACAGCTGTTTCGCGAGATCGCGGAAAAGCCACAGGTTCGAGTCCTCATTATAACGGGCAACGAGGAGATCTTCTGTGCCGGAGCGGACATTGGTGAAATTCAAGGAACCCAAAGCGGTGAGGCGGCTTATAAGCACGCCCGGGAGTTTCAACTGCTTTTTGACCAGTTGGATACGCTGCCACAGCCGACCATCGCCACGGTATCAGGTTATGCCCTGGGTGGCGGGTGTGAATTAGCCTTGGCGACCGACTTCCGCATTGCGTCGAACACGGCACGATTTGGACTTCCCGAGATCAAGATCGGCGCCTTTCCCGGCGGCGGTGGAACACAACGGCTCTCTCGGCTCATCGGCCTCGCAAAGGCCAAGCAAATGATTTATCTCGGAGACCCGATTACAGCTGAAGAGGCTTTAAACATTGGTTTGGTTATCAATGTCGTGCCGAAGGAGAAACTCGTGGAGGAGGCCATGCGCCTTGCCCAGAAACTTGCCAAGTTGCCCCGGCTAGCTATGCAGGCATCGAAAATGTTGATCAACCGCAGCATGGAACTGGATTTGGCGTCGGGATTGGAACTCGAAGCCCGTACGTTCGGCGCCCTTGCGACGAGCCACGACTTGGCTGAGGGAACCAAAGCTTTCATGGAAAAGCGTAAACCTAATTTCACCGGCGAGTAAACCCCGTACCACGGACTTACATCCGTGGCTTTTTGGCGATCCCCCGTGGAGTATTATCCACGACTGAGATAATGGTCTCGACCGAGAGGTTACTCCACAGGGGGAGTTTGGAACATTCACCCCATGAAATTGAGACTAGAAATGTATTTAAAGTCTTGACTGAGGAGATTATTTCACAGGGTGCACCCCGTGAAATAGCGGGAAGAGGCGTCTTTAAAGTGTTGACAGAG
>JACZQL010000094.1 GCA_022545745.1 Deltaproteobacteria bacterium
GGAAATCCGTCGAGCCGTCCCAAACCTATAACCAAATTGCGCGCAAATTTTCCCTTGAGTTCGAGAAAATCACCGTCATCGACGATCGCCTTGATGACCTGAAGGACGTTGTAGGCCTTACGCATGTCTCCGGGAACGATCTTGGCGATGTTATCCAGGAGGCGACCTGAATCCTGCCGTGGGCCTTTCGCGGGTGGGCTCGTGTGCCAATTGGACGGTAGGAAACTCAACAGCCTGCGAAGGAGGGCCAGGCAATCCTGATCGTTCTTGGCTATCAGGTCTGATACTCCCGAGACCTCGGAGTGGATCTTCGTTCCGCCCAACTCTTCCATGGTGACCTCTTCCCCCAGAACCTCCTTGATCACAGGAGGCCCTGTGATGAACATCTGACTGGTCCCCTGCACCATGACCACGAAGTCCGTGAGGGCCGGCGAGTAGGAAGCGACCCCGATGCAGGGTCCCATAATCGCCGAGATCTGAGGAACGGCTCCGGATGTGATGCTGTTTTCGAAAAAGATCTTTCCAATGGCCGTGGTCACGCTAAGCCCTTCTTGAATTCGAGCTCCAACCGAATCGTAAAGGCCAATGAGTGGAACACCCAGACGACGCGCTGTCTGGATCACATAGGCAATCTTTTCCGCGTGGGCACTGCCCACCGCTCCCGCCAGCACCGTGCGGTCTTGGGCAAAGACATAGACGGCCCTTCCCTCAATCTTACCGTAGCCCGCCACCACGCCATCCGTAGGCTGTCTCTTTTCCGCCATCCCAAAGTCGCTACACTGGGTCTCCGCTAGCATGAACTCTTCAACAAAACTCCCTGGATCCAACAGCCCTTCGATCCTCTCTCTGGCGGTGAGCTTTCCCTCATCGTGCTGTTTTCCAACGGCCTTGGGATCCCCTGCCAAGACTTTCTTTTCCATCTGGGAAAGCTTTTTTTCTATCTCACGACTTTCCATAATTCATCCATAGGTCACAGCTTCAAATGATCCCCATCCCCTTCAGCACTGAAAGCATGATGGCCGCAGCGATCACGGATCCGATCTGTCCCCCGGCATTTGCGCTCATGGCATGCATCAGAAGGTGATTCTTCTTATTGTATCTCTGTCCCTCAGACTGCACCACCCGCGCCGACATCGGAAAGGCAGAAATACCCGCCGCGCCAATCAGCGGATTGATCTTGCCTCGAGTGAGAAAGCACATCAACTTGCCAAATAGGACTCCCATGACGGTGTCCAGCGCTATGGCAATGAAGCCCAGGATCAGCACCGTGATGGTTTGCCCACGCAGGAACTGATCGGCCGACATGGTGGCCCCAATGGAGAGACCCAGGAGGAGGGTCACGATATTGGTGATCTCGTTTTCCGAGGTATGTCTTAGCCGCTCCACCACACCCGACTCCCGAAGGAGGTTCCCCAACATGAGCATGCCCATGAGGGGTGTCCCCAAAGGGGCTATCAGGGAGGCTGCCACCGTGACCACGATAGGGAAAAGGATCTTGGTGGTCTGTGAAACAGGCCGTCTCTCCAGGCCCATGATAATCGTCTTTTCCCGCTCGGTAGTGAGGAGCCGCATGATCGGCGGTTGAATGAGGGGCACTAAAGACATGTAAGAATAGGCGGCCACGGAGACGGCCCCGAGGAGATGGGGGGCATACCTCGAGCTGACATAGATTGCCGTGGGTCCGTCGCAGGCACCAATGATGGCCACCGCCACCGCATCCAGCTTGTTAAACCCCACCGCCAAGGCCAATAGCAGCGTAAGAAAGATACCAAACTGTCCCGCAGCGCCGAGGAGAAGGATCTTTGGATTCTCAAGCAGGGGTCCGAAATCCGTCATGGCCCCGATGCCGACAAAAATGAGGATGGGGAAGATCTCGGTGCGGATCCCCGTGTCGTAGAAAAAACGCAGGACTCCGTCTTCCTCCATTAGGCCCGCCAACGGGATATTCACCAGGATAGCACCGAAACCGATGGGTAGAAGGAGCAAGGGTTCAAACCCCTTGCGGATCCCGAGAAAAAGCAGCAGGGACCCGATGAGCAGCATGATGACTTGACCTAATTCGAGGTGCAAAACGCCGGCAAATAGACCCCGAATTGCAGCGAGGATCGCTTCTTCCATGGATCTTATCTTAACCCCGAGCCGACATTAATCGGTGCAAGAAATCATCGCCACTAGGCATTAAATGGGGCTCCAGATCTGTTGGTGCCATAAATCAATAATTCACCTTTAGTGTAATCACGGACTTCCGACCAAAGTATCGGCGACCGTTGAAACGTCTGGTCCAGGATTCCGTATGGCCTGTTTTTTTTATCGGATCGGGGTTAACCTTTTTTGGCGGGCGGTTCCGCAGCCGGAAAGGTTTTCTTGAGCAGTAGGATAACGAGACTCAGTAGCCACAGGACCACCATCGTCCCGCCCGCACCCACTAAGGCCACCGTCAATCCAAAGGTCCAGATGTCCATCTCTTCCCTACGACCGCCAAGCAACGGAAGGATCGCTAGTCAATCTCAGCCAAGATATCCCCTGCCTCCACCGCCTGCCCAGCGGAGACTTTAATCTCCTTAACCTTGCCAGAACTCGGGGCCACGACGGGAATTTCCATTTTCATGGCCTCCATTACAATGACCACATCGTCCTCTTCCACGGCATCTCCCACCTGTTTTTCGATTTTCAATACCTTCCCAACCATCGGTGCTTCAACAGAACTCGCCAATTGCTTATCTCCTTGGAAAGAGGTTCGCTACCACGCCAGCTAGGCCATCTGCCATATAGTAATAGTTTCCATGGGTTGTCAAACATCCCTCCTCACCTCACCTTGCTTTTACCGCTATTCTGCGATATGAGGTAACTGAAACTGGGAGGATAAAATGGCTAAGCCTGCTCAGAAAATCGAAACCACGATGGACAGCGTCCCCTATTATGAGAAGTGGCAAAAAAAAGAGGGGATTCCCATCCTTGATACCTTTTTTATCCCGGACCTGAAAGAGGTCCCCTTGGCCCAGTGGGACCGAATCGGTCAACCGGCAGCCTTTGTCAATATGGAAGGGGCAGGGCAAGCCACAGGTTCCTACGTCTGCGAAATTGCACCCGGAAAGAGCACCAAACCGATAAAACATATCTATGAGGAACTCCTCTACGTGCTACGGGGGCGCGGTGCCACGACCCTCTGGAATGACAAGGGGGCCAAGCAGACCTTTGAATGGCAAGAAGGAAGCCTGGTTTGCATACCGCTTAACACCTCCCATCAGCATTTTAACGGCCAGGGAGGCGAGCCTGCACGTTTCTTTTCCGTCAACAACATGCCCATCATCTTTAACATCTTCCACAGCGACGAGTTTATCTACAATACGCCTTTCGATTTTACCGACCGCTTCAACGGAGAAGCCGAATATTTCAGTGGAAAAGGCACCTCCCATCCCGGCCGAATTTGGGAAACTAACTTTGTTGCCGACGCCCGAAGTTTCAAGCTCCAAGATTGGCAAGAGCGGGGCGCGGCCGGCAAAAATGTCATGCTGGAATTGGCGGATGGGGTTATGGCGGCCCATATCTCGGAGTTTCCAGTCGGCACTTACAAGAAGGCACACCGCCATGGCCCGGGGTTCAACGTGATCATTGTCGGGGGAAAGGGATTCTCTCTGTTGTGGCAGGAAGGCAAGCCCATCAAAAGATGTGATTGGCAGGACGGCAGTGTTTTTGTCCCTCCCGAAATGTGGTTTCACCAGCATTTCAACACCTCATCAACTCCAGCACGCTACCTCCCGCTCCGGTTCGGTGCGATCAAACATAGCCTGGGAGCAGGAATGTTTGGTGATATCTCCAAAGTGGACAAGGACGTCAAAGCGGGTGGAGACCAGATCGAATACTGCGACCAGGACCCCTCCATCAGGAAGATGTTTGAAGAGGAACTAGCCAAGTCAGGGATCAAAAGCCAGATGGACTCGGAGGTTTACCAGAAAAAATCCTAGACCTAGTCCCTCTCCCAAAAAACTACCCTTTAAAGTGGCTGCAGCCTGCTTAAACGCTAGTCTTGGCATCATTTCTCTTGCCCTGCTCTTCACCCTTATCCCGTCCAGCAGTCAAGTTTCGACCGAGACGACGGATCGGAGGGCAAGGGTTGCGGGGGCGAGTTATGTCAATTTACGCTCTGGGCCTGGCATCAGTCACCCGCCCGTCACCATCCTCAAGAACGGGGAAGAAGTAACCGTAGAGAAACTGGAGGGGAGCTGGTACCGGATCTCTCTCGCCGACGGCTTAAGAGGTTACGTCTATGCCGAGCTGATCCATTTCCTTCCCGAGCAGGCGGAGCAGGAACAGGAACAGACGGCGGCTCCGGCCACCCCGCCAACACCGACCATAGAAGTTTCCCTGGACGTATCTACCCCACAACCGCAGCCCGACACCGTTAGGCCAGAGCCCGTTGTAGAACAGCCGGAAGAGGACCTGCCCACTCCAATAGAGGCTCAGGTCGAGGTTCCAGGGGAAAAAACCCCGGCCAATCCACCCGAATTTGAAAGTTCTCCCCCCAAGACCCAAGCAGTGGTGCCCCGCAAGATTGAAACATCCGTTCCCGTCAATGCCAGTCAAGGACGAGTCTGGGAAGTCATCAGATGGATACTAGTCCCCGGCTGCATCTTTACTCTGGGCTGGATCCTCGGGGGAAACTACTATTTGCGGTGGGATCGTATCGAAAGGACCAAACTCCGCTTCTAGCAAATTGTTGAAAAAATCGTTTTGCCGGCAGGTAAAAAAGGTCTCAGAGGCGAGGCGCGCGAAAAATCGACGAGCGGAGGCGTACTTAGGAGGTACAGCGGAGAAATTCTGCTCAGAGCGGGAAAATTTTCCCGGCCGATCAAGCGCCACTTTCATAAACGCCTGCTTGCAGCAGGCTGTTGGCATATGAGTCTTTTTTAGCAGCCTGCTAGGGTGCTCCAACAGTACAGATGTATTCCGTATGGATGCCGGTTTTGGCCTACCTCATTGGTTCCGTGCCGACGGGCTACCTTCTTAGCTCTATCTCGGGCATTGACATTCGTGAGGCAGGAAGTGGCAACATCGGCGCTACCAACGTAGGTAGGGTGGTAGGTTGGAAGGCTGGGTTGCTTACCCTCGTAGCAGATGCCGGGAAAGGGTTTATCCCCGTTTTTTTTTCTGTCCAGCTCGGTTTCGACCCCAAAGTTTCTGCCCTGACAGCCCTGGCAGCCTTCATCGGCCATCTCTATCCTGTATTTCTTAAATTTAAAGGGGGCAAAGGTGTTGCAACGGCAATCGGGTGCCTTGCGGGTCTTGACCCTTTGATCGCAGGGTGCCTCATACTGGTCTTTTTAGTCATTGCCCTGGTCACGCGGTGGGTCTCCCTCGGTTCTCTCTCAGCAGCGGCACTGGCCCCTATGCTCTTCTGGTTCTTTTCCTATGAATCACCCACCATATGGATGGCCATGATCATGGCCATTCTCATCTTCGTCCGCCATCGGGGTAATATTCAACGACTCATATCTGGAGGGGAGAGCAAATTTGAGATTCGTCAACGGGGCGGTTGAGGTGGTCTACCTTTGCCAACTGCCATCACGCCCATCACCACTCTTGCTTTTGTTTCATCTGCTCAAGCTCTTGTTGCTGACGTTCCAGTTCCGCTTGGTTTTGCTCAAGTTCCTGTTGCTGCTGGGTTTCCTTTTTTTCCTTCTTAAGCATTCGGTCTCCGATAAAGGCGCCCGCTGCCAAACCTACTGCGCTGCCGATCCCGGCCCCGGCCCCAGGCGAACCTACTGTACTTCCAATGATGGCCCCTACCGCGGCACCAGAGACTGTACCAATGGCTGCCGACTTTTCCCGCGTTGTCAACTGTCCGGAACAACCCGAAGAAGCGAAGAGCCAGGCTATAAGCAGTGGAGTGAAAATGATTTTCTTCATCTTTCCTCCTTTTTTCCTTTGCCCTACACGATAAGGCAGCTATGTTTATGAGCTTCCAGGCCAACCTTCAATTAAATATTTAATTAACCGCCCGTAAGGTGTTAAATTCCGGCCCTATGCCAGATGCCGGCGCAGAACCCTACTCCCGAGCAAAAACATCAAGACGTCAAAAATTACGAGCACAATC
>JACZQL010000095.1 GCA_022545745.1 Deltaproteobacteria bacterium
ATCGGGGTCATGCCGGGCCACTTTCCCAAAGAAGGCCCGGTGGGTGTTGTCTCCCGCAGCGGCACTCTGACCTACGAGGCTGTTTATCAGCTGACGAAGCGCGATAGCGGCCGATCCACTTGTATCGGGATTGGGGGCGACCCCGTCATCGGAACGACTTTCGTCGACGTGCTCGAGCTGTTCGGGGACCTTCTGGATCATGAGTCCCTCGGCAGTGAGGTACTCAGCCATCTCGTCGAACCCGAGCTCGTCGCTCCCCTCGGGCGTGGACACAACAGCGCAGCACCGCTCGCCGGGGAAGGAGCTTCAGAATCCAAATACCTCCAACAATAGTTAGATAGACCCCGACGAAACAGAGCCTGTCGAGAAGACGACGCAGCATCAAATTAGACCAATAATTTCAGCGATTAAGGCAGCCGCGGAGGAACCCGATGATACCTCAAAAATCAACACTCCACCTTAGGCCGCCGTACATATCACAGATCAAAGCCTGCTGCCAATGATCTTTATCATATTACAAGAATACCCTATTAAATCAATAAGTTATATATCTTTTCCACAACCCTGATAACGTCGGGCTGTTTTTATTTCTCTCCGTTTGTGCTAAAAAATCTTCTGTTGTGGCCGGGAAGAAACCGTATGCGTACGATATTACCATCATTAAAAGAACGCCGTTTGATAGATCGCCAACTCACGCTATTTTTCCGTGATTACAAGCCTTCTAACTTTAAAAAGGCCATTGGGTCCCTCTGCCGTTTTTATCATTTAAAGATGCCCAACGTGGCATGGTTCGAGTATATTGATTGGGGCAAAACAGCGGGGGAAACCTATGAAAACGGAAATATCCATCTGGTTCACCCCGAAAACTGGAAGAGGGGCAGAAAGTACAACTCGGAGAGAAGATGGATTAATATGGTATACCACGAGCTGGCCCACTACTTCTTTTGGGCGGATGCCGAAACCAAGGCGGATACATTTGCCGTTAGAATGGTCCGGGGCCTGAACGGCAACGGCAAGACGAATCACAACAAATAGTTCCCGCCTGTAACAGATGTCCTAATCTACCCGTCCCTCTTCGCATTCCCATGGACTATAAAGAGACTCTCAACCTGCCGAAGACGCGCTTTCCCATGAGAGCCAACCTTCCCCAAAACGAACCCCTCCAGGTGGAAAAGTGGCAGCAAAACAAAACCTACCTCAAGATGATGGAGGGTAATAAAGGGAAAAGGAAATACATCCTCCACGACGGCCCTCCTTACGCGAACGGGAATATTCATCTGGGGCACGCACTGAACAAAATTCTCAAGGACATCATCGTCAAATACAAAAGCATGACAGGGTTCGTGGCGCCCTATATCCCGGGCTGGGACTGCCACGGTTTACCCATCGAGCTTCAAGTAGAAAAATCCATTGGTCGGGCAAAGAAAAAATCCCTGGGCAAGGCAGAGGTTCGCAAACTGTGCCGGGAATATGCGGAGAAATACATTTCCATTCAGCGGGAGGAATTCAAACGGCTCGGGATATTAGGAGATTGGGAGCACCCTTACCGGACCATCGATTATCCCTATGAGGCTCAGGAAATAAGAGAGCTGGGAAAATTGATTGCCACCGGTTCCCTCTACCGGCAAAAAAAACCGGTTTATTGGTGCCCCTCCTGTGTCACAGCCCTGGCCGAGGCCGAGGTGGAGTATGAGGAGCGTACCTCCCCGTCCATCTTTGTGAAGTTTGCTGTAAAGGACCCCAAAGGAAAATTTTCCCCAGATTCAGCCAAGGGATCCTACTTTGTCATCTGGACCACGACCCCCTGGACCCTTCCCGCCAACCAGGCCATCGCAGTGCATCCCGAGCTCCAATACAGGCATGTCAAGACACCGGTGGGCGGGCTCATCCTTGCCCAGGACCTGATCCCCTCTTTGATGGAGACCTTCGGATTCAACAAAGCCGATTACCAGGTCACCCGGGGGACATGGGCAGGTGAAGAGCTTGAGGGGATCGTGTGTCGCCACCCGTGGATCGACCGTGAGGTAAAAATCATCCTTGGAGACTTCGTGACCAAGGATCAAGGGTCCGGTTGTGTGCACATCGCGCCTGGCCACGGTCAAGAGGACTACGAAGTGGGACAGCGTTATGGACTCGAGGTTTCCGCCCCGGTGGATTCCGAGGGCAAATTTACCCGTGATGCAGGAGACCTTGCCGGGGAATTTGTCTTTAAGTCTGATCGGAAAATCATCGACAGGCTCCAGGAAAAGGGTGCCCTGCTCAAGGAGGAAAAGCTAACCCACAGCTATCCTCATTGCTGGCGTTGCAAAAAACCAGTGATCTTCCGTGCCACCGAGCAGTGGTTTGTCTCAATGGAGAAGAACAACCTACGCCGCCGATCCCTGGAGGCAGTCGACCAGGTGAAATGGATCCCCCACTGGGGACGAGAACGCATACGCGGCATGCTGGAGGGCCGACCGGACTGGTGTATTTCACGTCAACGCTCCTGGGGCGTCCCCATCCCGATTTTCTATTGCAAACAATGCCAGCAGCCGCTTCTCAATCAAGAGCTGTGCGAGCACATCGCTTCGATCTTTGCGAAAGAGGGCTCGGATGCCTGGTTCATCCGTTCCATCGACCAACTCATCCCTCCTGGCCTCCAGTGTACAGAGTGCGGTGGAAAAGATTTTTCCAAGGAAGAGGACATCCTGGATGTCTGGTTTGATTCGGGGGTAAGCCATGCAGCTGTGGTGGAGCTCTATCCCGAGTTAGGTGCCCGGGCCGACCTCTACCTGGAGGGCAGTGATCAGCACCGGGGCTGGTTTCACACCTCACTGCTCACGTCCGTGGGGACACGCGGCCAAGCGCCCTATGGGAGTGCCCTCACCCACGGTTTCACCCTGGACGGAGCCGGTCGCAAAATGTCGAAGTCTCTGGGTAATGTGATCGCCCCTCAAGAAACCATCAAGAGTTTGGGGGCAGAGATCCTGAGATTGTGGGTCTCCGCCGAGGATTACCGCGACGACGTCCGGATCTCCAAGGAGATTTTGAACCGCCTAGTGGAGGCCTACCGCAAGCTGAGAAACACGGCGCGCTTTCTACTGGGAAACCTCTACGATTTTGATCCCGGAAAGGACACCGTCGAGCCAAAAAACCTGAACGAGCTGGATCGTTGGATCCTGCACCGCACCCAGCAATTCCTCGGCGAGTGTCGAGAGGCCTACGACAATTTCGAGTTTCACACTGTCTACCACCGGTTAATCAACTTCTGCAGCGTTGATCTCAGCGCCCTCTATCTCGACATCGTGAAGGACCGTCTCTATTGCGGCAGGGCCGATTCCCTGGAGAGGCGTTCTGCTCAAACGGCCCTATACCGGATTCTAGACGTGCTGGTCCACCTCATGGCACCCATTCTTTCCTTCACGGCAGAGGAGATCTGGGAGCATCTGCCCAAACCGAAAGGGGCACCGGAAAGCGTTCTCATGTCTCAGATCCCAATGCCGGACAAAACTTTTGTGGATGAAAAACTCGGGGACAAGTGGGAAGAGATATTCAAGATTAGGGCCGAGATACTTAAAGCTCTAGAGCACGCCAGGAACAACGGAAATATCGGCCATTCCCTCGATGCAAGAGTCGTTCTTTATCCTGACATGTATAAGAAAGATGTTTCCGGTTATATTGGAGACAGAAGCATCCAATGGGACGACGTGGCCATTGTTTCGCAACTGCAATTGGGGAAGGCAGATCCATCATGGAAGTCCGAAGACGCCGAGAAGCTAAAAGAGGGTGGATCGGAACCTTTTGGGCCACTCGATAGTGAGGGGACTCGCAACGTGGCCATCCGATATCACAGCCCCATCCTCGGTGGACGGATTGAGGTCTCCAAAGCCGCCTCCAATGGTAATGTTCCAAAATGCGAGCGATGCTGGAAATACACTGAAGACATTGGAAAGAATTCCGATCATCCAACGGTTTGCGTTCGTTGTGCGGAGGTCCTACGACCTGAAAGTCCGTCTTGAGTCACAAAATCAAACTAATAGGGCTCACCCTCACCCTGATCCTCGTCCTGGATCAAGGCACTAAGATCATTGTCGACCGGACCATCCCTCTTCACCACTCCATTCCCGTCATCGACAACCTGTTCAACTTGACGCACATACGAAACACTGGAGCCGCCTTCGGCATCCTAGCGGGACGGAGCGGATGGGTTCGCTCTTCCTTTCTTCTTTTCTTTTCCCTCGTCGCCATGGGATTTATTATTGTGCTCCTTAGACGGTTGCCCGAGAATGAAAAAACCTTAACCATAGCCTTATCCTTTATCCTTGGCGGTGCCATAGGTAATCTGCTCGACCGACTCCTCTATGGAGAGGTGATCGACTTTCTCGACTTCTATTGGTCTAGGTACCATTGGCCTGCCTTTAACGCTGCCGACAGTTTTATCACCGTGGGGGTCATTTTAACCCTTTTTCGTCTCATTCAGTCCAAAGACAAGGACCCTTTCGCAGCAGAGCATTGACCGCGGCAGCGCGAGCGCGGTCGCTGGAGGATCAGTCATGAGGTTACAGAACAAAGTCACTGTGATTACCGGAGCGGGCCACGGGATCGGCAAGGCCTATGCCAAAAGGTTCGCCGCAGAGGGCGCCCAGGTGGTCATCGCCGACATCGATGAACGGGCGGGTCAATCGGTAGCCGCGGCACTCGGCGAATCTGGGCTGTCGGCCTGGGCACGGACCACCGATGTCAGGGACTATAAGAGCATCGAAGGCCTGGTGCACGAGACCGTGGAACGATTCGGGCGCATCGATGTCCTCCTCAACAACGCGGCCATCTATGTGACAGAGCAACTATGGAAGGGCCCGGTGGAAGAACTCGCCCTCGATGAGTGGGACAGAGTAATGGAGGTCAATCTCAAGGGAGTCTTCCTGTGCTGCCGAGCAATCATCCCGGTCATGAAAACTCAGAAGAGCGGAAAGATCATCAACATCGCCTCGGGCACGTTTTTTAGCGGGACGGGCAATATGCCCCATTATACGACTTCGAAGGGCGGAGTCATTGCACTCACACGAGTGATGGCGCGACAGCTCGGTCAGTGGGGGATTAACGTAAACTGTATGACCCCGGGCTCAACCATGAGCGAGGAAGTGGTAACCGACGAGGTCAGGCGGCGCCGTGAGTCCAGCGTCCGCGGTCGGGCGTTCAGCCGTGTTGAGCTACCCGAGGATATTACCGGCACCGCACTCTTCTTGGCCAGTTCCGATAGTGACTTTATGACAGGCCAATTGCTCGTGGTGGAAGGCGGAGGAATCATGCACTAGCCCCTGCTTTGGGAGTTCGCTGTGCTGACAAGAGCCTTCGACAAACCGCTCAATTCCCTCTCTCCACCCGACCGTAGATCTGATCGACAAGATCCAAGAACCACCGTGGTCTCGCAATTATCACGTAAATGAGAAATAGTCCGATGATAGGTATGGGAATCACCGCGTCCCCGATTGCGAGAAGAATCAGACCGGCTAGAACTTTCGTCCTGTGATCCATAAACACACTCCTCGGATCTTCAACGCGGCCAACTACATCAGTTTAGGTAAGGAGAAAGTCCCCGCCCTTTGTACGGCAGAAAGTATTCGATCGGGGACTATCATGGCAACTTGGAGTGCGCTTCCACCAAATCTGGATGCTTTTCTACTTGCGCAATTGCGCAAACCTGAGTGAAGATTGAATCGAATTCTCCTTGAAACCACTCCTGGATGTTACGGTCTGTTCAGCGTATCTCAAGGGTCCTATTCTTCTAGCTTCTCATCCCTCAAAGCCTCAAGCAGTCTACCCTTCGTGCCGGTGAATCCGGCCATGCTGCGGATATATTCGTCAGTGATAGGCCTTATGACTATTTCCCCGTCCCGCTCGTATAGGCAGACCTGGGTCCCCCTCTTAATGCCCAGCCTGTCCCGAAGCCGGGATGGAATGGTCAATTGACCCTTCGTTGTTACAATTGATTTTTGCATCGGAACGCCCTGATGTCCGCAATTCTCTCTTGGGACCAGCGGGGGGTATCTCAAGGGGTGTGAGCCCTCATTCCCATACCGTCTCAACCCACCCCC
>JACZQL010000096.1 GCA_022545745.1 Deltaproteobacteria bacterium
CATATCCCTCGGTGTCCCTCTGCGTGAATCTGCGGTTATTCGCTTTTGACGCTCTGCGCTTAGCGGCGGGCTGCCCGCTGCCAGCTGGTTTCCCTTCGTGCTTTGCGTCATCACGGCTCGGGTGGACTCTACACTATTTCCTCTAGGACCGCGGCAAATAGTAATGGGACCATGATCTCCAGGTGTCCAGTGAGGTGATATCCCTTTCCACTGTCCAACGTCGGACGTGCGACGACGTTGGTGAGGGGACGGTACTGGGCTAGAAAATCCAGGTCGACTGTGGTGAGGTTGGTTACCGAATGACCCAGGTTACGGGCCAGGTTTAATGCCTTCAAGAAGGTTTCGGGTAAAATGACCGCCGAGCCCAGATTCAGATAGACCCCGTCCTTTAAAGTCGCCACCACTGAAGTGAGGGTGTGGAAGTCTCTCAGGCTCCCAGCGCCTAGCGCGGCACCATCCACCTTGGGGTGCATGTGAATGATGTCTGTTCCGATGCCCACGTGAACGGTAATGGGGACCCCCAATCGTGCTCCCGCAGCAAGGATGCTCAGGCGTTGGTGGGGCAGTTTGTTTTTGATAATGGCTTTTCCAACGGCCGCGCCAATTCCTTCTCCCCGCTCATGCCCCTGAGAAATGGCTTCGTTTAAAAAGGCCCCGGTTTCCTCCGCCATTCCAAAGCTTCCATCCTTTAGACTGACGGCTACATCCTCAGAGGTTTGGCCGATCAGGGCGAGTTCGAAATCGTGGATGATGCAGGCACCGTTCATGGCCACAGCGCTAAGGATGCCCTTTTGCATGAAATCGATGATTAGCGGGCTCAGTCCGACTTTAATGGAGTGAGCCCCCATTCCCAGCAGGATGGTCTTATTTTTCCGGTGGGCCGTTGCCATGTTTCGGGTTACTTCTTTGAGACTTTGGGCTGCTAGAATGTTGGGTAGCCCGTTTACAAAGGAGCGAAGCCGGGTACCCTTGGCCGAGGGTTTACCAAAGTGGGTTTGCTGGACCTTGCTAAAGCGCCTTTTCAACGGGTAGGTTTTGGCCCTCGGAAAGTCCAGGGGTCTAAAAGTTTTTTTCGCCATACTTAGAGGCCGTGAGAGATTTAGGACAGGAAGAGCTTCTGGTCCACCATTTCACAGATGACATGGGCGACGAGAATATGGGTCTCCTGAATCCGTGCCGTACTTTTGGTTGCGGAAACGCGCAGTAGAAAGTCGGTCCGCTTGGACAATTTCCCTCCATCTCCTCCGGTCAGTCCCACGGTGGTGATTTTGAGTTTCTTGCAGGCGTCCACGGCGGCTAGGACATTGGCGGCGTTCCCGCTGGTGGAGATGGCCAGGGCAACGTCCCCTTCTTTACCCAAGGCCTGCACCTGCTTGGCGAAGATCTCCTTGTAGTCGTAGTCGTTGGCAATGCTGGTGATGGCGGAGGTATCCGTGGTGAGGGCGAGGGCGGGGAGAGGGGGTCTCTCGATGCGGAATCGGTTGACGAATTCAGCCGCAATGTGTTGGGCATCGGCGGCGCTTCCCCCGTTACCGAAGAGCAAAAGCTTGTTACCATGGGCGAGGGCCTGGGCGATGCGGTCAATGACTGTGATCAGGTTGTCGAGGTTTTCTTTCAGGAATGTTTTTTTGGCCTGAATGCTATCTTCAAAAGCCTGGGTGATAAAATCGTTCATGTCTGATTACTAATGAGTACTAAGGGTTAAAAGGTGCCGTTAAATCCACTGTGCTGGGCCAATTCCTTCAGGCTCAGCCTGCCGGAATAACGACGGCCGTTGATGATCCATGTGGGGTAACTTCGGATACTCATTACTC
Organism: Deltaproteobacteria bacterium; assembly: GCA_022545745.1. The sequence goes on from JACZQL010000096.1 coordinate 1,815, forward strand.
TACAGACGGTGGCCTGGGGCGCCCTTCGTCCCCGTGGGCTACATTCAACGTAAGGCAAACGGTGAGCGGACGATCCGAAAATCGCTTTTTGCTCTTCGCAGTGGGGACACCAGAACGCCCCGTAGAATTTGGCGTTTGCCTTTTCTAGGTGTTCCGCCAAAGCACGGAGTTTGGGGTCTTCGGCAACCCCGGTGGTTTCGCCCCCGATCCCTGCGTAGTTTAGGTGGAGTGCCAGCACAAGGATGAGCCCGGCCGGAACAGTCTTCAGGGTCCAGGAGCCCCAGGAGAATCCAGACAGCTCTCGCGGCCACTGATAGCTGACGATGCCCAGGCTAGCCAGCATCAGAGAAAGCGACGTGAGACAGTATGGACAGGCGGTGTCTAACTTGATGAATGAAATGGATGTCAGGTAGACACTGTAAAAGACGCCAAACAGAGAAACGATCCATGCCAATTTCCAGTGGACATCGACGCGCTTGATAAATGAGATACCTCCAAGGGTGGCGTAAGCGAGCAGGCCCCAGAATGAAGTGGGTAACCCAAATAGCGTAGCCCAACGGCTGTTCAGGACCGCATCACACCCACTCCCCGCCGTGCAGCCTGCCACTTCTTGCCCAGTCCAGGTCGAGGCGGTGAGGTAGATCGTAAGCCCCATGCCAATCGTTGCGAAACCGAGTAACGGCCAGTTGGGTATGGATCGGAGGGCGGGCGGTTCGGCGACGGCCTTTGCCTGTTGGTTCTTTCGTCGGGATTTCTTAGCCATAGGTCTTATCTTGTCCTAGGATCAATTTTATATCGTGGGTGAGTTTGTGCAATGCCTGAGGTTCATTGCTCTCGTAATAACCCCGGATTTTTGCTTCCCCCTCTGAGGGGCCAAAAGCTGGGTCCAACCTTGAGACTCCAAGCAACTATTTCACCAAGAAATAAGAGTAGGAAGGCACCAAAAACGATTTGGAGGGCAGGACGTTTTTCAATGTTTTGAGTCATTTTTAACCGCTTTGTGTATGACCGTTTAACCGGGTGGTATTTTATCGAGTAATCGACCACCCGTATAGAGCTCGTACCCCTTGATGTGAAGCTCATACCCCCGCGGAGGATGATCCCTTATATCAAGGACCACGAGGTCCAGTACGATACCTGTTTCTGTCCTTGGGTGGATAGAGAAAGGAAGTTTGATTGGGGTGATCAAGTTCTCAATGAGAACTTCCTGTTGGTTTTTTTTCAGTATGCCTTTGACGGGATCTAGTTTTAAATGAATCGCTTCGAAGTGGCCCCGCGCCAGTTTGCCATGGAAAATCACTGCGGAATTCTTTCCCGTATATCGAGTCAAATCCACCTGTTTCACCGATGGACTGAGATCCTGCCAATCGGCCTGCGCAGCAGTCCTTGCTGTTTTAGGACTGAGGCGCACAACCCTGACGCTCACTTCTAGTGTGGCGAAATCGCCGATGGCTTCCCGATGATCTTTGAGACGGATCTCCAGAGTACCCTTGGTCTCTGCCCGAGTCATCAGCCATAAACCGGCAATTGCGAGCAAGGAAATTCCCAGCAGCGAAAGTAGCGTATATGCCCACAGGGGCCGCTTTCGGGGCATCATAGGGGACCTTTAGTTTTCCGGAAACCTGTCGATGGGATAAAACTCATAGGAGACCCGGAACTCTTTGAGTTCCTCTGGTACATTCCAGTTGACCCTAAAGACCAGGGGGAACTCTTTTTCTTCTCCCGGAGCCAGTGTTTGCTGAATGAAGCAGAAGCACTGAACAATTTCAAGGTACTTGGATGCCAACTCTTTCGGCTCATTGATATGTCGGGCCTTGGCGGTAATGGGTTTGTCAGACAGATTCTTCACCCTGTAAACGGCGTGGAGGGTTTCCCCCGGCTTAGCCCAGACCTCATCCGGCACCGGTTCGAACCTCCAGGGTAGCCCCTCCATGACCTTAGCCTCAAATAAAACTCTCGTGGCACCGGCCCAATTGAGAAAGACCCGCCAGCCATCCGCTTCTTTCACGAGCTCCCATTGTTCTTCCCCTTCCAACATGGGGAGCTTATTTATTTTGGCGAGAGTTTTTAGTTGTTGCTCGATGGCCCGACTCTCTTCTGCCGAAAGACGGTTGATGCGGTCCAGGTCAAAATCCAGAAAGATCTCTTGCAGGGAAGGATCGCTGGCGTCCGGTAGTTTGAGGTTGAAGCGGAGGGTGGTTTTGTCCCCGTGGTCGGTACTGCGCATATCATTGATCTCCATCCGGCCGGCCAGGGAGCGGACCAAGCGTAAGGCCGGGCCGGAGAAGGAGGGATTTTCCCTAAGGTATTGCTCACGACTCTTCACCTCGCGGTCCTCGGCCGAGATCCATTGGTAGGCCGTGTTGTAATCACGCGCATAGACGGCCGTGAGATACTGCTGGAGAGTATATTGAGGCTGAGAAGACCCCCGCCCCCAAAAATACCATGCTGCCGGCAGGGCACTGAGCAGAAGCAGCGCAATGAGGAGGTAAGCGGATCTTTTCATTTCTTCTTTCTTAGCAGGAACGGCCAGAATATATAAACAACACACCGCCCCCAATCGTTCCCATGATCAACCATGGAGCTGACGCTAAGTTTCCGTAATACTGAATTTCCAGTCCATGGGACAAAAGGCCCAAGACGTCCCGACAACAGGATCGGATGGTCAGGCGGTCAAGGCTTTTCTGAGGGTGAGCCCAACCTCGACCACAAGAAAGAGAGCGGTGGCGGTTAATACGATCATGGCGGCAGAAGAGATATCGAGATAAAAACTCAGGATTATACCCACACTGCCGCAAAAGGCCCCGATGATAGGCGACAGAATCAACAAGGAATGGAAGCTTCGAGTCAGGTAGCGGGCGATGACCGGTGGAATGACGATAGCAGCGGCGACGAGGGTGACTCCGAGGATCTGGGTAGAGGCGAGGACGGTGATGGCTAACAGCATGACAAAGTAGAAATCGGTCCAGCCGGTGGAGATCCCGTAGGCGGCGGCGACTTCCGGGTCGAAGGTAGAGAAAAGAAGCTGCCTACGAATTATCAGTAGGGCTAGAACGACGAAGAGGGAGATGGCTGTGATGATCAAAAGATCCCCTTGGGTAATTCCCAGGATGTTTCCGAATAGGGCGGCCTCGATGTTGCGCGTGAATCTTCGATGAGTGGATACAATGGCCACGCCAATCGCAAAACTGGCAGTGGTCACCACCCCGATGGCGGCATCCGCACCGACCAGCCTTCGGTGGGCGATCAACTGAATCAGTGCGGCGGCGACGAGGGCCCAAATCCCCGCGCCGATAAAAAAGTTGACATGAACGATAGTGCTGAGGACGGCTCCTCCGAAAATGGCATGGGCGAGTCCATGACCGATATAGCTCATCTTGCGCAGCACGACGTAGACTCCCATGAGGCCGCATAAGGCCCCGACCAGCGTGGCGGCCAGAAAGCCGTGGCGAAAAAACTCATAGTGAAAGGGATCGGGAATCACTCTAAGCCTGAGAATTTGGAAAGTGGGGTCGTTCACCGATCATGACCATGCCGTCATGTTGGAAGACCACCATCTCCCCCTGGTAGGTTTGCTGCAGGACCTCGGGGGTGAGGACCTGTTGAGGCGGCCCCTCGGCAATGATGTGACGGTTTAAGCAAATGACCCAGGGAAGGTGGGCCGCGACCCAGTTTAAATCATGGGCGGTAAGAATAATCGCCACTCCATGGTGATTGATCTCGTGAAGGAAGTGAATGACATTGTCCCGGGAACGGATGTCGAGGCCGGCCGTCGGTTCATCGAGCAAGATAAGGTCCGGTTCCCCTAGCAAGGCGCGACCGAGAAAGGCCGCCTGTTGCTGGCCACCGGATAATTCCCGAATATGACGTTTGCGCAGAGCTGCAAGATTGAGCCGTTCCATCATCTCTTGGAGTCTCACCCGGTCCTCTTTGCTGATTCGCTTCAGCCAGTGGATTTTACGGTAAAGGCCCATCAGAACGACCTCTTCTACCGTGATAGGAAAATTCCAATCGATGGTCTCGAGCTGCGGGACAAAGCCGATTCTCCCTAGGCTCCCCGCGGTGATGGGTTGTCCTCTCAGGGCCACCTTTCCCACGGTCGGGCGGATGGTTCCAAGGATGGTCCTGAGCAAGGTTGTCTTTCCTCCTCCGTTGGGACCCACCAGGGCCACAAACTGGCCAGGCCAAATCTTGATGGAGACATCCTGTATAACAGGCCCGTTTTCGTAACCGCTGGTGACATG
>JACZQL010000097.1 GCA_022545745.1 Deltaproteobacteria bacterium
AGAAGCTCCAAAAACTGAAAGGCAATCTTCGCTTAGGCGCAGGCGCTCCTCTAAAAAAGACCCATATGCCACCAGCCTGCCTTACGCAGGCGTTTAGGATAGTTGCGCTCGATCGCTGCGGGAATCATTCCCCCTCCCAGCGGAGTCGCTCCAACGTAGCGCCTAAGTACGCCTCCGCTCATCGATTTTTCGCGCGCCGCTCGGCTGAGCCAGCGTCGAAGCCTCGCCTCTGAGACCTTTTGGACCCGCCTGCAAATAGCTTTCTTCGACAACCTGCTAGAGGAGGGGGGCGATATGGGGTTGGGCCAAGGAATACACACGGGAGCTTAACTGTGTGTATCCGAAGGCCTTAGTTTTGAGAAGAGATCTCCCAGCAGTTTGAATCCGGATCCCGGAGCAAGAACGACGAGACGTTCCCTTGCGTCTGAATCTCACCCACCTCTTTAGCTCCGAACTCTTGCCCGGACTCCATGAGCCATCGATGGGCTTCGGCCACGGCGTCCTGAGATTCCACGGATACCGTGAAGCGAAAGTTGGCAGAGTAATTCTTTTTCCCCTCCCGGGCGAGGGATACGATGTAGGATTTGTATTGGGGATATTTCAGGTAAACCACCTTCTCATAGGCTTTAAAGATCTCTAGGCCCAGGACCTCGGTATAAAAGCGCTTGGAAACTTCCAAGTCATCAGAGGCGAGGGTGCCATGGGTGAAGGCCTGAGGGACATAGCCTTTACCAGGAAAACGGTCCTCGGAAAGAGGCCTGTCCCAGTGTTTGGCTCGGACCCCACCGAGCCTTGTACCACTCACCTCTTTACGCAGCACGTCCTCGAAGCACTCAATCTCCCAACCATTGGTGCCTGGTTCCAAGAAATATAGGGAATAGGAGCCATGGGAGATGTCCGGCTTCCCGATCTGCTCCAGACCGTATTCCTGTTGATGGGCAGTCAGGTACTCATAGGCCGCATCCACTTCCACTTTCTTTTCCACACGCACTCCATAGTGGTTGTGCATCTGTTTTACCGGCGACGTGGGGCCACCCTCGTGGACGGTCAGCAGCCAATGGGTATTGGGGTGTCTTAGGGTCGTCTCATGGGGACCCTCCGATAGCACCTCAAATGCTAAAAGGTCCGTCAGTACGGGGATCGTCTCTTTTAAAAGACAACATTCCATGTGTGCGACAGTAAAAGCGTTGGATCGAATCATCTCTCTGCTCCTCGAGTTCTATCTACCTTTTTTCTGTTTAACGGTAAAGCGTATTATCCTCTTTAGTCCGGTATCTGTGTATTTGAGGGATGAGTGAGGGTCGTCCGGTGCTTCCCTGAAGGAGGAAATCCACCGGGATAAAGTCCTGCAGCAATGGGATCGGCAGTTGTAGCCCTCCCAAGGGTGTCTTGCCGGCTGTCCCAAGCGAAATTTTGTCTCCTCCCATGGATTCGGGGAGGTTACCGCTAAGGTTAAAACCACTAGTGGATACGCTTCCCTGGAGGGGAGGGAGCCTGAATTTACCTCCGCCATTCTTCTCATTCTCGGTGAGGAGTTTATAATCCAGGACCTTTTGGAAAGTCGGGGGCTTATCGCCGCCCACCCGCTTCACTAGGGTCAAGTTGGTGTTGTCCGATTCACTTGCCTTGCGGTCCCGCTTCACCGTGAGAAACTCAGATGGAAGTTGGGTGATTCCTCCCGGGCTTCCTTTGGCTCGGACGTGGACGTCATCCAATGCAATCTCATAATGCCTTTTTCTGAGCGCACGCTGGAACCGTTCGATGGTCTCCGTCCTCACCAGGTAGGCCTTACTCCGAAACCCCCATGGGGTTTCAAAGTGAAGCATAATCTCACTTTTGTTTAAGAGATTGAGCCCATTATCGGCCAGCTCCATATTGTTGGGGTTGCCATCGAAGAGGGTTGATTTCAAACCAAGACCCTGCAGATTGTAAAGTTCCGGGTACTCCATCAAGAACTTCTTGCTGATGCGGGTTCCTCGGTTCTCTAATTTGACCAGTTGAGCCAATTTGCCAATGGCCTCCTTGGAGGCAGCGCTCTCTGGATAGAGGTCGAGGACCAACCTCAAGTACAGTTCCTTGGTATTGTTGCTTTGGCTTTTTTCTGCCCGCTGTAAGAGGGCACTGGCTGCAGTCTCTGTTAATTTTGCAATCTTTTCCTCGGAGGCCTTGCCCGACATCTTGTAATAGGCAATGGCCTTGTCATAGGCCCCCACGTCCTCATAGGCCTTGGCCAGGATTTGGTAAACATCGGTTGCGCTTTCCGAATCGGGGTGGCTCCGGATATAGGCAACGCCCTTGTCAATGATGGGTTGGTTTGAAATGGGATCGGCGGTCAGGACGTGAAGGAGATTCGAGCTCACGAAGATTAGGTTGGCGATTCCCATGGTGCTGGCCCCTCCAACGCCTTGATAGATGAAGGGCCTAGCGCTGAGGAGCAGATTTTTTTCCAGGAAATTCTCCCCGAGCAATACGTATCTTACCGTGTCTAGTTGGTGCTGTTTTTGGGCCTTATGGAGAAGGGCGAGTTTATTATACTCAGGACTTTCCAGCAGGGCCTTGGCCCTTTTTCGCTGCTCGGGAGACTTGGAAGATCGCGCGATCTTTTTTAACATCTTCTTTGCCGCTTCGTGTTTTCCCTGGATTTCCAGGGCCACCACTCGAGCCTCTCTCGCCGATTCGCCGATGGAGCTCCCCGGGTATCTCTTTTCTATGGCCTTGGCATAGGCTTCTATTAACTTTGGGTTTCTAAGGGCCAAGGCATACAGAAGATTGATAAGTTGAGCGTCATGGATTGGAATTCGGTTGGATTGGATTCGTTTGTCCGGGAGCGAGAAGGGTTTTTGCCTTTCGTCACCTTCCTTTTTCATCCGCTCCTTTAGTTTGTCGAAGCCCTTTTTTGCTTTCTTTGATTCAGGGTCAATGAGGACTGCCATTTCGTAATGGAGTTCGGCGCGGGTGAGCTCACCCTGATCCAAGGCCTCTTCTGCCTCCTTGATGTGCTGTTGGGTCAAAGCCTTCTTTTTTTTCTTTTGCAGGCCTTCTACGATCTTTTCGACCTCTTCTCTATGAGGGTCGTTGGGATAACGTTTGAGGTATTGAAGATAGAGGTCCAAGGCCTTCCGTTCCTCAAAGGGCATCTCTTTCGATCCCCAGGCCGCCAGTTGCGAGATGGTGGCGTCAGCCGCCGCTGTGGCATATGACCCGGAAAGGATATTGACGATATCCACGGATTTGAGGAATTGGTTCACAAAGGATCCCCATTTGTTGGTCTTGCTTCTCCTCAACAGCACACTGGCCTGCGCCAGCTCGTCATTGCGGATTCTTGAGCGGATGAGTTTCTTCTGTTCCTCAGAAGAAGCCGAATCGAAAGCCTGCTTTTGCGCCGTCAGATAACCCTGGCGGTCAGTAATGGTATTGTTGTGAAGATCGACGACGTGCTCCGTCAATCCGGTGACCGTGTTCCTCTCCTCCATGAGCTCGGAGTCTTTTTCTTTGAAAAAGTGAACATGATCCTGGACGGGCTTCTTCGAGTCGGTGAGGCTGTCGATGAGTGTCTGGCGAATTCTTCTGTCCGTCGCGTCGGGAAAATACTGGGGTTGATAACGGATCTGTTCATCAAACGGATTGAATTCGGGTAATGGATCGAGGATCCTCTCGATGGGGAGACCACCGCTTCCCGAAGGTTCCTCGGCCCAGCCTATGGTGGGAACGATGAAGAACAGGGCAAAGAGTATTAGCCGGACTCCTCTCCTCACCGGTTGAGCCTCCTTATCTTTTGCATCAGGGCTTGAAGGCTCTGTATCTTTCCTTTGGCCTCTAGTTTTTCCGTGATGCCGTCTTGTTGGGAGACCTCGGCATAAAATTTGAGGGCCGACTTTGCGAGGTGATCAAAGGTGTCCGGGACAAAGTTAAGCCCCTCCGGATCGTTTCGGGCGGTATATTCTTTTGCAATTTTGACATAGAAATCACCAAAATCCAGAAGATAGCGGTAGAGGTTCTTACTCTGCCGGTGCTTGGTGATGAGCTGGCTGTAGCCCAATATCACCAGCTGATTTCCATCCTTGAGCCTATGCCGGTTGATATCTGCAAAGACCACCTTGGCTCGATCGATCGTTTCCTCTTCGACCCTGGCGAGGTATTCGTACGGGGTTCCTTCATATTGCACGGTCAGTTTATTCCAGGCGACGACTTTTTCGTCCAGCGTTTTAATGTATTCAAATGGGTCTTTCGTCGGTAGCGGTCGGTTCAGGATTTCTTGGAAGGACTCGAGCACCACGATGCTTTTTTCGGCCTTCTCTCTGAGTTGTCCGTTTGACTCGGTCACCTTGCGGTAATGGTTGACCGCCTCTTCATAGTCTCTCAGCCTCTCGTAGGCTTCGGCCTTGATAAAGATGACGATGTCGGAAAATCGATCAGGGTGGACCTCCTCGTAGTCACCCAGGCGGCCCAAGGTTGCCTTCATGATGTTCGCTCCGGTGATGTCCTTAGGGATGGGATAGCGATACATGTCTTCCCGGGCAAACCTCTGATAGTCCTTGAAAATCTCAAGAAGATTGCCCGCTGCCTCGTATTGCGGTTCTTGCGGGATCTTCTTTGAGGAACACCCTGCGTTTAAAATGAGCAACCCGGCGAGAAAAAGTGTGACCTTCAAGGGCTTCATAGGGATGGGGATTTTCAATGTGTCTCCCCTTGGCGCTCAGTCTTGATCAGCGAATAGAACAATACCAGTTCTTCGTCCTGTCCGGCGGCAAAATCATGGGGGGTTCCTTTGGGGACGTGACAGAGGATACCAGGCTCCAAGTCGATGGTTTGATCTGCGAGTCGGAGTCTCCCGCGTCCACTGAGGACGTGGCAAACCACGTCCTTGTCTCGATGGTTAATCTGCTTCGGATCTGTATTCCCCCCAGCCCTGAAGGCAATCAGCCCCATGCTGAATCCTTCCTCCTCAAGGAAGCTCCTGTATCGGATCTCATCGCTGATTCTTTCTAGACCCGTCAAAGCATCTCCAATCTTGAGGACCTTCATATCTTAATCCTATTTCTTCTCTATCCCTGCCTGTTGTCTATCTCAGACTATCTTACTCTGTCTCTGTCTCTATCTCTTTATCCCCAATCCAAAATCCAAAATCACTCTGTCCCTGTCTCTATCTTCTTCACTCTTTAACGGCTTCCAGGATCTCGCTGAGGGCCTTTTCAGCGTGATCGTTGGAAACCCTGCACGAACCAACCACCTTGTGACCGCCGCCGCCGTACTTTTGCATCAGGGCCCCCACATTCACCTTGGAGGTCGTGTTGAAAATGTTGTAGCCCACGGAGATGGCCGTTCGATCGGCCCGCTGAGTGTCGGCAGTGATCTTCACGGATATGTTTCCCGTAGGGAAAAGGGTGTATAGGAGGAAGCGGTTTCCCTCTGTGATATCCCGTATTCCACGGAGGTCAACGAATATGACGTTCCCTTTGAGTGTTGCTCGATCCAAGAGGAGTTTCCCGAGCTCCCCTTGAATACCCAGGATTCGTTGGCAGTGCTTCTTTACATCCGTGTCCTTTAGCACCCTATCCAGTGAGTGGTCACGCAGGAGGCTGATGAGTTTTAGCCAATAGGACTCATCCTCCGCCCTCTTCCCGTCAATGGTCATGGAGATCAAGACATACCCTTCAGGGTGAAGCACCTCCTCGGGGCTGAGAAGCCCGGCATCGATTTTATCCGTCTCCGCTAACAGGTATTCAAAACGCTCGGTGGTGATAAGTTTTAATGCCTCTGAATAGTGAGGTGGTGTTGGAATCCTGAGATTTGGTTCCTGGCTCCAGTAGGTAGAGGTATAGTACTCGAACACGACTCGAGCAGCGCTTGGGGCAATACGGTAACCGCCCTTTCCGGGCACGATGGGTGTGTGGAATCCCTCCACCTCATTGCTAATATGGTGGTCAAACCACAGGCTGCCCTTGGGGTGATGGGGGAGGTTGGCAATGATGTCCCCGTCTCGGATCTCCACCAAGCCATCCTGCATCCATTTGGGCTCCACAAAGAGATGGGATTCAATCT
>JACZQL010000098.1 GCA_022545745.1 Deltaproteobacteria bacterium
AACTTGAGCTGCACGGTTGCTGCGGACGCTGGGGTGGTACAAAGCATTATTACGGCGGTCACAAAGGTGCAGATCAATGCCATCATTTGGGTCTTGTGAGTTACCTATTACAGCTTAATACAGACGTTCTTGACTTCGGTGAAGAACTCCAGCGAATGGTGCCCACCTTCACGTCCAATGCCGGATTCCTTCATCCCACCGAAGGGCGTGCGCAGGTCTGGAAAGGACCAACTATTCACCCAGATGGATCCAGCATCCATTTGGGCGGCGACGCGCTTGGCCCGCTCTGGATTTTCCGTCCATATCACGCAGGAAAGACCGTACGGGGTATCGTTTGCCAAACCTATGACCTCTTCTTCGGTGTCGAAGGGTTGTACGTGACAGCAGGGTCCGAAGATTTCTTCTTTGACGATGGGTGAATCCTCGGGGAGCCCTGTCCAGATGGTGGGCTCAATCCAGGAGCCGTTGGCAAGCTCACCGGGCATATTTGGGATTCCACCGCCCGTGATCAGGTTGGCACCGAGTTCCTTGGCCTTCTGATAATAGCCGTGCACCTTTTCACGGTGAGCCTGGCTGATGAGGGGACCCATGGTGGTCTCCTTCTCTTTTGGGTCTCCGAGTTTCAGGGACTCGGCCCCGGCCTTCAGCCGCTTGACGAACTCATTGAAGATGGGTCGCTCCACATATATCCGTTCGGTTGCGAGACACACCTGACCGCAGTTTGCAAAGACGGAGCGCATGGTACCCTCGATGGCCTTGTTCATGTCCCAGTCGGAGAAGACAATCGCCGGGTTTTTCCCTCCCAGCTCCAGGGATATGTCGTGGAGGTCCACTGCAGCAGATTTCATGATGGCAGAGCCGGTTTTACTTTGCCCCGTGAAGGTAATGGCATCGATACCGGGATGCTCGATCAAATGGGCCCCAGCTGACAGTGGACCATAACCGTGCACTACATTGTACACTCCCTGGGGGATTCCAGCCTCATTCATTACCTCACCTAGTAGGGTCGCACTGGTCGGCGTCTCTTCCGATGGTTTGACCACGACTGTATTTCCGCAGGCAAGGGCTGGTCCCACTTTCCAGCTTAGGATAAGCAAAGGTGCATTCCACGGACAGATCAACGCGACGACACCCTTAGGTGCCCTGATGGAATAGTTGAGCGCCCCTTTGCCGTCGGGTGTTTCGGTTTTAAGGCTTTCCACTGGGGTGTCTTTGATAACATGGGACAAGACTTTAAGGTTTGCGATGCTTTTAGGAACGTCGAGAAAACGGCCAAGAGTGTAGGGTTTCCCCGTGTCTGAACATTCGGCTTCGACGAACTCTTCAAAGCGGGCATGAATTCCTTCAGCCACTTTGTTGAGGCGCTCCAGCCGTTGGGCTAGTGGCAATTTGTCCCACTCACCTGCGAGGGCGGCCCTGGCGGCCGCAACGGCATGGTTAATTTCCTCACTTCCCCCTTCGTGAATCTTGGCGATGATCTGACCGTTGATGGGGTTCACATTGTTAAAGGTCTTGCCGCTCTTTGAGCCCACAGATTGGCCGTTGATGAAATGCTTGATCTCACGGGTGGATGAATCCATCTCCCCCCCTCCGTTATTTAAACGCACGCTTACTTGGGGCCACAGACGAAAACGTAATTCAGAAAACCTGCAGCGCTTTGCACTACGGGCTACTAGGTTGGTTTTTGAGTGTACTAGGCTCGATCTTGGGCAGTCAAGCCCGTTGGTGTTCAATAGCGCAGGCTTCGCATTTCATTGAGGCGAAAGCGGAAAACCGCTTTCGCCCTTCGATTGCCTGCGTTTAAAGATCTGTTGCGGCGGTTCTAGCTTTTGACCTCTAGTCGTGTTCAAGGGACTGGGTAACCGGTCGGTGTTGCTCGAGAAAGAGTTCCCCCTTGGAAGCCGCGTTGGCATAGCTCGAAATGTTCTCTAGCCAACTCTTGGTTTTGATCTTCATGTATGGTGAGGTATAACCGTTCAGAAGCCGCTCGATCCTGCCTGGCTTGGAATAGTATTCCTTATGGGCCCAAGCCGTTAGCTTCCCCAGCTCTTCTCTGGAAAGGTATTTGGTCCGACAGACTGGATGATGGGCGTCCCAGTATCTCAGGTCTGTCACCTCGATGGCTCCGAGTTTAGTATACTCGCGCCAGAAGGGAGATCCCACGTTGGGGTGGAAGACTCCAAGGGCGGCGAAATCCGGATCCGCTTCATCCACAAACGCGAACCGTTCCTTGATGGCCTTTTCATCGTCCTCCCACAGTCCCACCATCCAAGTCCCAATGGTAGCGATGTCGTTCTCTCGGAGTGCCCGAATGGCCGTCTTGACGTCATTGATGGTGATCCCCTTATGAAGCCACTTCAACTCTTCGTCCGAAGATACCTCAATTCCCAACAGGACCTGGAAACAACCGGCCTTTCTCATCAGAGGGAAAATATCCATATCCCTTACGAAGTGACGGGCAAGACCCAAGAAGCACCACTCGATGGTGAGTTTCCGTTCGATAATCTCATTGCAAAGCTCAATCATACGCTCGCGATCCACATTGAAGTTCTCGTCAAAGAAAAAGGCCACTTTAGTCTTGTAAGTTTTCTCAAGAAGCTCCAATTCCTCTGCCACCTTCTTTCCTGACCTCGCTCTCCATTGGGACATATCTTTTCCGGCTTGCCGCGAGTCGAACTTTGACCATACCCAGCAAAACTTGCACAGCTCCGGACATCCCCTGCTGGTGATGGGTTCCGCATAGGGTTGGATGTAGGTAAAGCCAGTGTATTCATTCATTGGGAAGAGATCGTAGGCGGGCATGGGAAGCTCATCGAGGTTTTCAATCAAGGGCCTTCTCTCCGTGATGACTACCTCGTTGGACCCCTGCTCCCTGTAAGCAAGGCCTTTAATTCCCCTTAAATTAGGCTTCTCCTTTTGGAGCTCCGTGGTCAACTCTCTGAAGGTATACTCCCCCTCCCCGTTGAGGACGAAGTCTACTTCGGATTGCTCTTGCAGGACCTCACGGGGGATGGCTGGGAAGTAAACACCCCCCACCACATTCTTGACATGAGGCATTTTGTCTTTGACCTTTTTCATGGCCTTATAGAGGTTGGGTACAAAGGCTACACCACCGTTGGCATGGATGGGTTCCCCTAGGTAGACCATGTCTGGCGAAGTGGCTTTAACTCTATCCGCCAAATCATCCCACTTGATATCCAGTGCCGTGCAATCCAGCACTTCCACATTCACGGGATCCCCAAACCTTTTGTCCCTTAAAAACGCGCCAAGCTGGGCGTGAACCGAATTTGGCACAAAATGCTTCCCAAAGGTGGACCAACTTCCCCTTGGGGGTGTCAGGAAAAGGACTTTCATCTATCTATTCTCCTCTCAATATTTATCCCTGAGTTCAGGGGCCAACTGATTCCTTAATTATTAAAGGAAGGCGCAAAGCCCAACAAAGGTACTTTGGTTAATAATCAATACGGTAAATATATATATTGGAAGAATCGGGTCATGTCAAGGAAAAAAAAGGGCCTGGTTTTTCCAATGCTTAAAGGGTTTTGACATCTCTCTAGGGTGCTCACTAGACTACCCCGTCGCGACCTGTCGCTGAAAGGATACATTCAAGATGGCCTCCAACTACAGTGTTTTCGATGCCGACGGACAGGCCCTGCGGGATTACCAATAGCAAATTTCACCCCGTGGAATAAAGTCGCCGTCGAAATTTACCATTTCGGTCGAGGTTAATACTCCACGGGGTGGAGTAACCTCTCGGTCGAGACCACTTGTGTTAGTTGTGGATAATACTCTACAGGGTGAGGTCTTCAATCTGCAATTCCGAGTGTAACGAGGAATGGGTTGGCACCGCATGGCCCTGAGTTTAGCCCGCGGCGGTGGGCTAGTCAGCGGGGAGACCACGGTCCAGATATGGATTGGCGCAAAAGCATATTCGAGAATTGCGGGAACGCCCTGATCTGACCGAAGAAGCCAAAAGGCGGATTCTTGGCGAGAATGCTAGGCGACTTTATAAAATCGGGCAGTAGTATCACCCCTACCCCAGATTCCAGCTAAGGCCACCGCCCGCGCTGGGCTGGAAACTGCTTCCAGAAATCCTCAAACGCCTTGGGCCCTGCCCGGTTGTATACCCGACGGTGCTCTACCTGATCCGGTTCGTGTTCGATCAGCCGCTCCGAATAGCAAAGGTGAGGGACCCGGTCGGGGTTCGCTGACAGGTGATCCGATGCGAGGAGCTCTGCTAGATAATGCCGTGCGTCCTGCGGGTCCGCAATGGTGCTCCGATACACGAGCCGGCCATCCCTATGTATTACGAACAGAGAGGTGGGCCAGGGTCCATAGCTTCGATGGATGGTTCCCTCCAAACTGTCCACCAGGATCGGGAATTTCACATTCTCCGCTTTCCGAAAGTCCCTTGCGTGGGAAAGCTTTTGTTCCATGGAAGTATGGTGAAGGTAGTGCTCGCCCGGGTGAGATTCTTTGACATAGACCAGATAAAAATTCACCCCCCGTCCGCCAAAGTCGGTAACCATCTGATTCATCCCGGGCATGGCAATGGCGCACATTGGGCTAGTAATGGAGCCCATCATGAGCACTACGTGGCACTGGTCCCGCAGGTCACGAAGTCGGACCACCTCCCCATCCAAGACCGGCGCCTCAAACTCAGGTGCCATCTCTCCGACCCTAACCGGTATCGTCTCCCCCAGGCGGGCAGGATCGGGCAGTTTGATGCTAAAATCAGGGGTGTTATATGCCCCTCCTTGATCGGCCATCCTTCGACCTCCTCAATGGATCAAAACTTTCGGTAACTCGACCATCATCCGCGCATGCAACTAGTAAAGAGTTAATTCTATTCCCTGGATACCAGTTTCCGTTATCGCTAACACCAAGCAAAACACCTGTCAACCGTTTCCGGGAGTTGCATATTAATATGCTTCATTGATACATAAAGGCTAACGAACCGTAAGAATGATCCATTGGCGGTGTAGAAGCATAAAAGGTTGACTAAAAGGAGGCAGTCATATGAGCAAGTCAGCGGGGAAGATTGATCTCGCTAAGTTTCGAGAGGCCAATCAGGAGCAACGCGAGCGCGTGAAGGCGGGAGTTGGAGGACATACCATTCAATCCCGTGCAGTCATACGGTTGCTCGAAGATCAGCTCAAGGAGGCAAGGGTGGGAGATTATACCATCCTCTGCGACGAGGCTAAGTCCAGGAGAGGAGGAGGTAAAGCCCCGGGGCCTTTATCGTACTTTGTCGCTGCCGTTGGATTTTGAATGTTTAGCCAACTGACGCGGTACGCGTCAGAGATGAATGTTGTCATCGAAGATGCAGAGATGGATATCCGTATGAGCTATGATACCCGTGGCAAGCTAGGGGTGGCCGACGTCTCTCCCGCCTGCCAGGGCGTCAATTATGTTTTTAAAATTAAGAGCCCAGCGGAATCGCAGCGGGTGAAAGAATTGGTTGAGAGGATCGAAAAAGGTTGCCATACCATGAACACCATAAGAAACCCTATCCCCGTATTAGGGAAGGTCGTTCACAACGGGGAGGAAATTGAAGTGAAGATCTGAGAAGGGAAACCCTTCAGAAAATAAAGAAATCATACCAATCATATAATTGGTTCCTGGTCAGCGTCCATTGGCCAACCCGTTTTTGTTCCCTAAAGAACGTAACATACCACACCATCTGGACCCACCCTCATTACCTCACAACATTGGACACAGTAATTGTGAGTGCTTTTAGCCCTTTAGGGTTCTTTCCAGGGTCTCAATGGTAGACTGCAGGAAAGGATCGTCTTTCATTCTCTTTTCAATGATCTTCGAGGCATGGATCACCGTAGAGTGATCCTTCCCCCCGAATTTATCTCCAATGACGGGAAATGAGGTGGTGGTGTGCTTTCGGCAGAGATACATGGCCATCTGGCGCGGCAGTGCGATGTTTTTGGTCCGCCTTTTTGACTTTAATTCTCCCATCTTGAGA
>JACZQL010000099.1 GCA_022545745.1 Deltaproteobacteria bacterium
GAGCTGATGCCTCGGCTGAAAATCTTGGTCGCCGTTGCGCTTGTCCTGGTCATCTCCCTAGCTACTGGGGAGACAGCCAACCGAATCCCATCACTGGAAGATCTACTCAAATTTGAACGACAACTCCTGCGCAAGAGAAGAGAGACTCCTAACCTGGGTCCATTTGGCAGTAACCCTTTCAAGATCCGCTACCACCCCCAAAGCGAACAGTACCTTATTTTGTTAAGAAACCGCTCTGAGGTTTTACTGATGGACCGTACGCTAAATCTCGTGGATCGTCAGGTAACTCCCCAGTCACCTTCGGGCTGGACCCTCGTCCAGAATCGATTTCTCTTTATTTCTGGGGAGTTATCCCCGGAGATCCAGCTATTCGAAGTCACCGTCAAGGGGCTTCTTCCGCGCGCGAAATTTCGGGTTCAGGGCGTGGCCTCCATTCGGGATTTAGTTTATGTCCCCTCCATCCGCAGCCTGTTCCTGCTCGATGAATTCGATCGCCGTTTGATTCAAGCGACCTTACCGTCAGACTGGCACAGTCAAAAACACTTTAAAATCGAGCTTAAATTTTATCCCCTAGGTGCTGGTCCTGTCCAAATCCGCTATGAAGGGAACCATCTGCTGATCAACCTACTGCTGGAGCATACGCTGATGATTGTGCCCCTAACTCAGGGGCGACCGGACTTTTCTCGTGCTTCTCGGATTAACCATGACGGTCCAATCTGGGCCTTTGACGCTGTAACGCAACATGATTCAATAGTGATAGCCGCGGCGGGGGTGGAAAACCGTCCACTCAACCGTCTGGGGGGCGAGTTCGGTTATATCGATTCTTTTCTATATCTGTACACACTTCCGCGAACGGATGGGGTTTATCGTTGGAGTCCCATGGATCGGGACAAATCTAGCCATTTCACACAGGCCAACCTTTCCGAGATTGATGTGATCACGCCCAAGGCCGTTAAATTGGCTGCCCCATCCAAAGATTCGCTCACCGTGTGGGTTTCTGCCTTTGGATCGGCGAAGATGGCGCGATTTAAATTTCACCAGGGAAATGTCCGTCTGACCGGAACCTTTAATGTCCTCCCCGGAACCACGGACTTCGTCATGGTGCCAAAAAATCAATCAGCTAGAACCCACAATAAAATCGACCAGTCGATGATCATGACAAACTCGTTACTAGACGGGATTTATCGGGTTAAACTTGGCGTCGGTGGTTCCGCATACCAGCGGATAAAAGAACTCCCTTCTGACCTGTCCAGGCTTTCTTGGCAAAGCCGCATCGGGGAGCTGCTATTCTTTACGACTCTCCTGACACCTTATAATCGCAGTGCGGGCGAACTCTCACGGTTCACCTGTGAGGCATGCCATTTTGCAGGCACCATTGATGGCCGAGTTCATTTCACGGGTAGAGGGCATGTCTTTGCCACCACCAAGCCTTTGCGTGGCCTGGCCAACAACGTTCCCCTGTTCTCAAGGGCAGGGGACAAGTCGTTAGCTTCAATGGTTCTGGCAGAGTTCCGGGTGGCCAACCAGAAACGTCACGATTTCTTTTTCGTCGATACATCAAAATACCCTTGGCTTGAGGGTATTGAAAATTTGCCTAAGGTATTATCACCGCGGGACCTGCGAATGGCCTTTCTCTCTTTCTTTGTCGACTACAGACATCGCCCCAATCCATGGCGTCTCCGCTCTGAAAAGCTAAGTCCAAAGGCCTTGCAGGGCTTGGCGGTGTTCCGAGAGAGATGCGAGTACTGTCACCAGGCAATTGTTTCCACACGACAAGGCGATTCGCTCCCCTATGACCATTGGGCCGGATGGGTTGAGGCCAAAGGAAAGGACCTGGTCTGGGGGGCGCCCTTCTACACGAAAACGGGAATCAAGCCTTATGTTCACCGAGCAGGTGCCCGAGTCCCGAGTCTAAGACGAGTACAGCAAAAATATCCCTACTTTACCAACGGCTCATCCCCTACCCTACGCCATCTTCTCTCGCGATTCCGCTATCGAGATTTGACTGCTTGGCACCATTATGAAGAGTCTTTCGAAGGGGGAGGGGCAGAGGAGGTAAAGGCGCTCACTGCTGATGAGATTAAAAGCCTCGAAGAGCTTTTGCGGTCTTTTTAATGAAGCCTCCACGGGCTTACGCCCGTGATATCCTTCATTTCTTCAGCGGAATCCGCCGAAGCACCCTCCTTCGCTCTCCGAGCTGCGGAGGGTCCACCCTTTGCATTCATCCACGGCCTGATGGCCGTGGTCTTCTGCGAAGGCGGATAAGTTGTCTCGATGCGAAAATTGATTCCTATTAGGCACCGGTGGGACAGCTTGGATTGAGATAGCGACTGTTGTAGCAGGTGGATGATTCGATCACAGAATAGATACGGCAGAGAGGGAGGAGTTAGTTATGCCGCGTCAGTATAAAGTGATCTCCGGGGATGGACATATCGATTTCAATCCAGACGTTTGGAGGGACCGTGTTTCCGCCAAGTGGAAAGACCGGGCGCCGAAACGCGTGAAGATGCCGAATGGCTCAGACGCCATCGTGGTGGATGGCGGTGAGCCAAACACCATCGGAATCACCCGGGGTGTAGGGGTAGCACATAAGAACATAGCCAGAGAGGTGCCGGCTTTCGAAAATACCGTCGGGTCCGGTCCTCCGGAACAACGATTGCGCGAGCAAGACCAGGACGGGGTGGATGCGGAAGTCCTGTTCTCGCAGATCACCAACGTCCTGCGCCAAGCTAAGGATGACGATTTGTATCGGGACCTGTTCCGGGCCTATAACGAGTACCTCTCTGAGGAGTACATGGCCGCGGATCCGGATCGTCTGTTCCCCATGGGTGTCATCCCAACCACCGGGGTGGACGACGCGGTCAGGGAGCTCGAGCATTGCGCCAAGCTCGGGCTAAAGGGTGTAAAGCTCGACAAGTTTCCGAGCGCCAGGGGATTTCCGACGCCCGAGGACGATCGGTTCTGGGCTGCGGCGTTGGACCTCAATATGCCGCTGACCAATCACACCAATGGCCGTCTCGGAACTCCAATTGTACCTTTCAGCCGTACGCCCGGGCGGGAACCGGCCCTCAATTACGAGAAGAGACCGGGCCCGGATGTACACGAACACGAACCCTTGAACTTTTTCTTCCGCTTCACCAACAATGCCATGGCAGGTGTCATCCAGTTGGCGTTCGCCGGTGTGTGGGACCGGTTCCCAAAGCTAGAGATGTACTGGGCGGAAACCATGATCGGCTGGCTCGAGTACGGCCTCTGGCAGATTGATGATCACTACGAGCGATATATGCCCATGATCCACGATAACTGGGGTCTCAAATATTTGGAGCGCAAGCCAAGCGAGTACATCAAGGACCGCAACTACTGGGGTTTCCTGCACGATCCGGTGGGTGTTCGTCGACGCGACTGCATCGGTGTCGATCAACTGCTTTGGGGCACCGATTTTGCGCATGCATCGAGCGAGTGGCCAAATTCCATCAAGGTCATGGAGCAAGACTTCACCGGGGTGCCGCAAGATGATAAACATGCAATGCTGGTCGGCAATGTGGTGAAATTTTTCCATCTCGACGGGAACTAGACCGGCGGGTGGAGAGCATTTTGAGAAGGAGCTAACCGTGAGTGACGTAGGCACAACACAGGAAGACTTGGAGCGGTTTCTTGCCGAGCACCATCTCTCCGGTGCGGGGCTTAGACGCGAAGGGCAGGCGGTCCCGCGCAAAGGTAACACTGCCGCCCACTGGACCTGGGAGGGTATCCACCAGGGGTTGATGCGATCGGGGAAGATCGTGACCGTGGGCCCGAACGGTATGATTGGGATGCGGTCGGTTACCGGGATCGAGGCGCGCAGCTTTCCCATCTGGATGAACGCCCAGATCCTCATGCCGGGGGAGCGGACCCAGGCCCACCGCAATATACGGAGTGAAACCCGACTGGTCTGCGAGGCCCCAGTGGGGGCGGTTTTCGTATGCGAGTTCGAATCCTTTCCTATGGAGCGGGGGGATGTGGTTATCAGCCCATCTTGGACCTTCCACGATCATTGGAATCAGGGCACGGAGCCGGCGATTTGGGTTGACGGCTACGACAACGGCTACAATGGCGGCGTGAACTTGAACGAGAGACTCCCTCACGATGCCCCCTACCAGGAGATCAAAAAACCCGAAGGATACGGGGTTAGGATCCGTGGCCACGCCCGCCCCATGTCCGCAGCGGCCCCTTATCCGCTTCCCCCCATGCGGTATCCATGGGCTGAGACCCAGGCGGGACTCACAGCTCTCAGGGAGGCAGGAGAAGAGGACCCCTGCGAAGGGATCCGCCTCATGTTGGCGAGCCCGGTGGATGGCGGGCCGACCCTGCCCACCATCGCCTGGCATGTGCAGTTGTTGTCCGCGCGTCAGAAGACCTCTTCGCACCGGCACAACAGCACCACCTTTTACTTTGCTTTCGAAGGTGAAGGGGCCATCGTCATCGAAGGTGAGCGGCTGGAATGGCACCGTGGGGATATCTTTGCGGTGCCGGCGTGGAAATGGCACCACCTCGAAAACTCCATGGACAGCGACACGATTCTGTTCTCCATTGACGATTGGCCGGCCATGACAAAGCTGGGTTTCTACAGAAAAGAAGAGGCGACAGCTTAGCTGAGAAGTCACCAACTCAATCAGTCCTTAGAAGCGTAAATTCGATCACGAATTAATTTCCTCAGGACAAGGAGGTATCTGATGGCAAACCCCAAGCTCCGACTTGGTTTCCGCGAACCCGAGATCGACACCAACCGGCCCTTTGTCGAAGGGGCAGTGAAAGTTGAGGGCTTCGATCTGGAGATCAGCAACTTCCGGGGAGCCGAGTTCATCGATGCGTGGGACGCGAGCCTTGGCGGGCTCATGCAAACCAAAGGGAAGGGCAACCACCCCTATGTCTCCATCCCCGCCTTCCCGAACCGAAAATTCCGCCTGGCTTATATTTACGTCAACAGCGCTTCGGGTATTGAGTCCCCGAAAGACCTCGAGGGCAAGCGCGTGTTTGTCAGTAGCACTGCCGGCATCTGGGCGCGGGGTGCCCTGCTGAATCATTACGGGATTGACCTAACCCGCATCAACTGGTTTATGATGGGTCGGGAGGCCAAGAGCTGGGCGCCGGGCATAAAAGTCGAGGCCGTGCCAAAGGTCTCAAGACCGGCCGACACGGTGCTCGACACCATGCTGTTAGAAGGAGAGCTGGATGCGGTCATCGACCCGAACGTCCTGCAATGTGTCAGCCGGCGGGACCCGCGGGTGCGCCGCCTCTTTCGCGATTACAAGACCGAAGAGCAAAATTACTTTAAGGCAACGGGTATCTTCCCCATCAGCCATATGGTGAGTTTGACCCAGGAGTTTGTGGACAAGTATCCGGAGGCGCCGGTGGCCCTGCTGAAGGCGTACCGCCAAGCGCGTGATATCGCCTTTAATCGCATCTACGGGTCCGATCCGGAGATCCTGACGATCTCGTGGGCCGCAGCCTTGATGGACGAGCAACGTGAGGTCATGGGGGAGAACTACTGGGCCTACAACGTCGAGAACAACGTGCGCACGCTGGAAGCGATGATGTTATTCGCTCACCAGCTAGGAACAACACCCACCAAGCTCGATTACCGGAGCTTTTTACACCCGGAGGCCGCCGCGCTGCCGGGAGCCTAGCTCTCATGTGATGCTGACTTTACGACAAATGAGGTAATTCCGATGCCGCGTCGCTATAACATTGTCTCTGCGGATTCACACTTGGACCTTGCCCCGGACCGTTGGACCCACCGAGTTCCGGCCAAATGGCGGGACCGGGCACCGCGACGCGTCCGGTTAGACAGCGGCGAGGACGCGGTCATCATGGAGAACCGCCCCCTTGCGCGTATCGGCCTCACCCGGAGCGTAGGCGTGCCCCACGAGGAGCTCCACCTGCAAGTTCCGACCTTTGAAAACAGCGCAGGGACTGGGAGCCCGG
>JACZQL010000100.1 GCA_022545745.1 Deltaproteobacteria bacterium
GTCCTGATCATGCCAGCCCGGTACCACGAAGCGCATCATTATGGAATGGAACGTGTGGGAATTGAAGGAGATAACCAGGCCCTCGTGAAGACCGTCGAACTGCATGGATTGAGAAAGAGTGGAGAGGAATTCCCCATTGAAATGTCTCCGTCAAAATCCGTCCTCGAGGATAGGACATTTTATTGTGGCATCATCCGCGACATTTCTGAGCGAAAGCGGGTCGAGAGAGAGTTGGAGGAACGGAATCGACTGTTGGCCTTTGAAGCAGAGGTGGGTCATGTGCTCAATCGCGGTCAAGCACCGCGAGCCCTCTGGCAAAACTGCGTAGAGGCTATGGTTCAACATCTCGATGCGGCGTTGGCCGCGATCTGGACACTTGATTCCCAGCAGAAGGGGTTGGAACTGGAAGCCAGTGCGGGGTTATATACCCACGTGACCAGCGTGCATGGCCCGGTGCCATTTGGTTATCAAAAAATTGCTCAGATTGCCTTTGAGAAAAAACCGTATCTAACCAATAACGTCATCGAGGATCCGGGTGTGCCAGAGCAGGCATGGGCCAAGCAAGAGGGGCTTATGTCCTTTGCGGGGTACCCGTTGCTAAACCAGCACCATGAGGTGGTGGGTGTCCTGGCTATGTATTTCCGGCGCCCCGTCGCGCACTTCACATGGCACAGTCTTGGGATCGTCGCGGACCGCCTCGCTACTGCTATTGAACGTCACCGCGCCATGGAAGCCCATCAAATTCTCGCGAGGCACAACGAACGAATTCTGACGTCATTAAGGGAAGGCATCTATGGATTGGATGTAGAAGGCAAATTGACCTTTGTCAATCCTGCCGGGGCTCACATGCTGGGATACTGTACAGAGGAACTGCTCGGCGAACCCATGCACGAGCTGATCCATCATACGAAACCCGATGGGTCCCCTTACCCCAGAGAAGAATGTCCCATTTATGCGGCGTTCTCAGACAGAGCTGTCTACCGTAACGATACAGAAATGCTTTGGCGCAAGGACGGCACTGCTTTCCCGGTGGATTATTCCATTTCGCCGCTAGTGGAGGATGGACAACGAACCGGGGCTGTGGTGACCTTCCAAGACATTAGTGAGCGATTACGTATGACAGCAGAATTATTGGAAGAAACTAAACTTGCGGGAGTAAGCCGGATGCTGGGGGATATCAGCCACGATATTAGGAATATGCTTATGCCAGTTCTCAATGGAGCCAAACTGTTAGACGAGAAGTTGCTGGATCATTATGCAAACTTGCCAGATGTGACCCCGAACCAAGTCGACGTCACCAGAAAATTTTCCAGGGACGCGATCGACATGATCGTCAATAACGCCCGTCGGATTCAAGATCGCATGCAGGAGATTGCCGATACGGTCAAGGGAATATCCACCCCTCTCCGGTTTGCTCCTTGCCAGGTTTCGGAGGTTGTCAACGGGGTCTATGAAATCCTCAGATTCTACGCCACCGAAAAGGGGATTGTTTTGCACACACAAGGCCTAGATGCCCTTCCATCCATTCATGCGGATGCGAATCGTTTGTTTAACGCGCTCTACAATCTGGTCAATAATGCGATACCGGAAACACCTGTTGGTGGATCAGTCACCGTGACAGGCGCAGTAGAATCTAATGGAACGACTGTTGTGATATCGCTCATTGACACCGGAAAAGGCATGTCACCCGAAATACGTGACAGTTTATTCACCAAAGATGCGATTAGCAATAAAGCTGAGGGGACTGGGCTTGGCACCAAAATTGTGAAAGATGTCGTGGATGCGCATGCTGGCGTGATCACCGTAAACAGTGAACAAGGGAAAGGCACCACGTTCACTATCCAAATTCCCATCAAACCTTAGACGGGTGAAATTGCAGAAAAGCTCCAGCAGAGTCAGATGATAGTAATCACTATCGAGTGATTCATATTTAAAATTAAAGGAGGTCGGTAATGACACAAACGAATGGACGAGTCATGGTTGTCGATGATGAAGGTGATGTGCGGAAGGTAGCAAGGATGTGCTTAGAACATGTAGGGTACCAGGTAATTGAAGCAGAAAATGGTGAGCAAGCCATCCAACAGATTAAAGAAGGAGATAACCCTGTTTTGCTCGACGTGATTATCACCGATATTAACATGCCCAATATCAACGGATTGGAAGCGATACATTTTTTTCAACAAGAATGGCCGCATGTGCCTTTGATTGTGATGACGGGTCACCCTCAGCTTGAATCTGCAAAAGAATTGATGAAACGAGGGCTTGTGGACTATTTGGTTAAACCGGTTGACAAAGAAAAACTAGTTAAAACTGTTGAAAAGGCCATGGGTCAGCGGGAACTTAGTGGGATTTCAACTTAAGAGGAGATTTAGGCCCATCACTAATCTGAATACCATTTAGGCAGTCAACCAGCGACGGTCCTTCCGGGCAGGGATGCCTGTGAAGGACCGTTTGTGTATTCCGGCCTGAAACTTTTTGTCCAGTACGATTACATCGACAATCAATCCGATGTGGCCTTTTTTAACTATGGCCAACTGGTGTTTCGAGGAGGGGTGGTCTTGCCCCGGTTTCGTGGACAGGTTCGTAAAGAGTGTATATCAGCGGTTGCCGTTTCCCCATGACCCACCTCCTCGCGAATTGTCGATCTTTTCAGATGTTTCCACAATTTCTGGGATAGACCACCCCTGGAGATCTTCTGCCTTAATAATTAGGTAAGAGCGCAAGCGGGGAGAGGAACTTTACCCCATGAGCCAGGAGAGGATACACTGCGGGGCAAGCAGGGCTTCGTCCGCTCAACGTTGGGACACTACTGAAAGAGACCAATTATGCAGATCCGGGTCGGCTACGAATTAGTCTACGACTGCCCGCAGCCGACGCCTATGATACTGACGTTACAGATCCATTTTACGCGCGTCTCCGACGTCATCGTTCCCGACCACCTCATCACCAGCCCGTCCATCCCAATCACTGCCTATCGTGATGCTTTCGGCAACTGGTGCAGCCGGATCGTCGCACCGAAGGGCGAGATCCGGCTTTCAACCGATGCGGTCGTGAACGATACGGGTGAGCCGGATGTGGTCGCCGCCTCGGCCCATCAGCACCCGGTGCAAGATCTTCCCGAAGAGACCCTGGTGTTCCTCTTGGGAAGCCGGTATTGCGAAACCGATGTGCTGTCCGAGGTGGCTTGGGGCCTATTCGACAAATCGCCCCCCGGATGGGGACGCGTCCAAGCCATCTGCGATTTCGTCCATCAACATATCGTCTTTGGTTACGAGCACGCCCGCGCCACGAAGACGGCCTGGGAAGCTTTCAATGAGCGGACCGGCGTCTGCCGTGATTACACGCATCTCGCCATCGCATTCTGCCGTTGCATGAACATTCCGGCACGCTACTGCACTGGCTACTTGGGCGACATCGGCATACCGCCGCCATACGGCCCGATGGATTTCGCCGCCTGGTTTGAGGCATACCTTGGTGGTCATTGGTACACCTTTGATGCTCGGAACAACGTGCCGCGTATCGGCCGAGTGCTGATCGCGCGGGGTCGCGATGCCGCTGATGTCGCAATCAGCACCACGTTCGGCCCCAACACGCTGAAGAGCTTCAAGGTCTGGACGGATGAGGTAAGCGGCGGGTTTCCCTAGTCACACGTTCGACGCAGAACCAGCTGCCCTCGCGCCGATGGAGGCGACTGAGAAAAGTTCGGCCTTGTCCAGTTGTATTGTACAAGCGCGCTCTTGTACGCAACCAAGCGCAGGGCTTCTTCTTTGAATTGTTTGGTGTACCGTCCTCATTGTGGCATAACACACCTCCTTGCGCATTCTCGCGCGTTTCAGACGTGTCCACAATTTCGGGGGAAGACCAATTTGACTATAGCCGTGGGTCCTCACCAAGGCACTCTATCTTTTCTGCCGGTTACCTGATATGCTAATTTTACTTTATCGCGTTGGGCCTGGTGATGAGGCGAAAATAAACAAGGTCCCTAACCGATATTGTTTTGTCTAGGAGTTCATTCGGAAGTTAGCCCCTAACCGCATCAGTTTTGCGTCAACGGATCCCACCTTCCCCATCTTTGTTCTCTCTAAAACAAGACAGTGTCCTATTTTTCAAAGGAGGAACCTCATGGGTTCAAAAATTTATGTAGGTGGACTGCCGTATTCCACGACTGATTCTCAAGTTGAGACATTATTCGGCGAACATGGAACCGTAGAGTCCGCACGAGTGATCACGGATAAGTATACCGGACAATCTCGCGGGTTTGGTTTTGTGGAAATGTCATCCCCGAGTGAAGCGCAAGCGGCTATTACGGCCTTGCACTCCACAGAGATGGATGGCCGCACCTTAACCGTGAACGAAGCCAAACCAATGGCCCCTCGCTCCGGTGGAGGAGGATTTGGCGGTGACCGAGGAGACGATAGAGGAGGCAGGAAGAGCCGGTTTTAATCGTCACTAGGTAATCTCTTTATAAGCGGAGCGGCTGGTTTGAAAAGCTGGCCACTCCGCTTTTCTTTTGAACGGCGAACCCACTGTATGTCGTCAGAACAATTTGGACACAGGGCTTAAGAACATAAGGTGGTGTTTTGGCTCTGTGGATTGATGTTACGCGGTCTTCCTTTCATAGTACAACTGCCTTCTTAGTTTCAACGTTTTCTCTTTGAGTTTTCTCCGGGCATCGAGAATAGATTGCCCTCGCCCGCACCAGACGTCTTCCGGTGTCAGATTATTCAGACTTTCATGGTATCTCCTGGCGTTGTAGTGGATCACAAACTCGTCGATCTGCCGCTCAAGATCCCCAGGCAAGTAATAGTTTTCGAGCAGAATGCGATTTTTTAGCGAGCGGTGCCAGCGCTCAATCTTGCCTGGTATTGTCAAGTTAAGTGAATTTGACCGAAAATTAGGCAATACACGAATTCATCACTCATTGATTGTTCAGCATTCAGGTTGCTGGCCCGAGGTAGAAAATCAGCCCAATTTGACTTAAGTTGACAATACCTGCCAGCCATATCCTTCAAATCTTTTTCCTACATCCTCAGAAAAAGCCAATGATGTACGTCCGTCAATCGTAATACCATTATCATCATAAAAAAATATTATTTTACCAAGTTTAAGATGACCGGCAAGGGATGCTGCTTCATGAGAAAGTCCTTCCATCATATCGCCATCTGAACATATTCCATAGATATAGTGGTCAAGTATAGCTGCATCATCTTTGTTAAACATTGAAGCTAAATAATCTTGTGCTATAGCCATGCCAACTGCATTTGCAAAACCCTGCCCCAAAGGCCCCGTTGTTGTTTCAACTCCCGGGGTCAAGCGATATTCCGGATGACCGGGCGATTGATGGCATTGACCAAAGTGATTTCTTTTTGGGCAAGCAGAAAAACTCAAACAGGGACAGTCTCTTAACCTTTCTGGGTGACGAAATCGTGGCCGTTCGCTGGAGACATTTCCGTATCTACCCCAAACAGTTTGCGACCTCACCGGGAATTCCGCCGATGACGGGAATTTTCGGTAACAGGATGGAAAATAATGGTTTTCCAGTAATAATAAACCTGTATGCCGACCACAAGGAAAAATTTAACGTAGCAGCGGACCATGCATTTGTTCTTAGACCATACATGCAGGCCATTGGTGCCTATAAAAAGTCATTGGTGACGGATCCGAATCCTCCCGCTTTTTCCCTGACCAAATTTGATTAATGGGCCGGGTTAAAAAAAATATGATGTTGATTAACAAACTAACACATAACAAAAAAAGGAGCAACAAAATGAAAAAAACCAAGAGCAAATTGGTGACCAACCTATGCAAATCACTCCTGGCTGTAGTCGCCATAGCGGCGCTGATATTGTCAGGCGTGGCCCGCGCGCAGGACGTCAACCCGCCCAAGGAAGCCTACGATGCACCCAAGAAGGATTACTCGCCCTTCGTAGGCGACCATTTTCCAACACGCGTT
>JACZQL010000101.1 GCA_022545745.1 Deltaproteobacteria bacterium
GATTAAGGTCCCCACAAAGGTCAGGCGACCGTCAAACTGGCACCCCTGATCGATGACGGACGTCGCATCATGGTCGGGATGTAATTTTTTTTTCCTCCAGCGCCACATGGAATATGGACCTCCACTAGAGCCGGGCTATCGCAGTTCGTGAGATTTCTTCTGCGCAAACAGTGCGGGGCTAACATTTCGCCGTTCGGGGATGACCTCAGGACCGCGCTGCATCTTGACCACCTGTCCATTGAAAAAACCGCCCTTGGAGATGACCAGGGAGTCAGTCTCTATGTTCCCTGAAACTCGGCCCGAAGCGGCGATTTCTACGTTGCCGGTGGCAACCATGTTTCCCTCGTATTGTCCCATGATAATGGCATCGGTGGTGTGGACATCGGCCTTAACGACACCTCTGTCTCCGATGACCAGCTTTCCGTCCACATTAATCTCACCTGCTACTTCACATTCAATCTGTATCGATTCAGTAATATTAAATTTTCCTTCTAAGCGAGCACTTACGCCCATGACGGTGAGCAGTGGGCCCTCATTCTGGTCGGTTTTTTTGTTGAACATAGACGTTCCCCCTCAAACCTGTGGATAAAGCACGGATCGTGCCAAATTATTCCATATCGGGATTAAACAACAATCTAGTAAAATCAAGTATTTGCAAAAATTCTCCCCTCTGTAGGCCGAAAACGTTATTGTCCACTGGTACAAAAATGGAGCTATATTCGCCCAGTGGGCAATGGGGAATAGCTGGGTAGAACGGGAGGGCTTCGTGGCGAATCTTAGCTAATCACTTGACTGTCTCTTTGGGTGGGGATATGGATTGTGTTCCAGCGAAATGGGTCCTTAGCAATTACCACCTTAAAGACCATCGGGGTGTCAGCGTATAAAATCAGAGGAGGGATTTATGGAGCTCAAAGTAACGAATGAGGCGCTCAAAGAATTAAAAAGGGGACGGAGGGTCAACCTTTTTAAGACGCCGAACCTGGATACCTGGCTATTGTATTTTCCCCCAGGCGATGTCCAAAGGATGCATAGTCACCCTGGGGACCGGACCTACTATGTTTTAACCGGGCGAGGCATCATGAAAGGACCCAATGAATCCCATGAACTTTCCCCTGGCAAGGTTATCAGCATCCCTGCCCATGAGTACTACGAGGGATCCAACCCACACGATGAACCCATGGTCCTTTTGGGAAATAGCAACCATCCGACCAAGGAAGATTTTGCAAAGGCGGGTGGGCAAAGGTCAGAGATTGATGACGCCACAGGGAAAAGGATAGTGTATCAAACCGGTGGGGGTCAGGACGCCGGAGAACTCGTCGACTGAACGGCGTGTCGAAGTTTAATTCTGGATTGAGGATTCTCAAGGAGACGGACTGTGCCTGGTCATTCTATAGACGGTGAGTGTGGTCTGCCTCCGATAATTTTTAAATCTTAGGATCTCACCATGTGGATCCATGATCGGCTCACATTGAAGTCATGAATTCTTCACCTCCTGTTTTGAAACATTTGCCGGTGGCAAGACCCGTCGTGATGGGTCGCAACGGTATGGTTTCCTCGGGTCACCACCTGGCATCGCTATCCGGGGTCAAAGTCTTGCAAGAGGGGGGCAATGCCGTCGATGCAGCATTGGCCGCTTCCTTCGTTTTGGCGGTGGTGAGGCCTCAAGCCTGTGGTGTCGGAGGCGATCTCTTTTCGTTGGTTCTTATGAAGGAGAAAGGAAGGGTCGAGGCCCTTAATGCAAGCGGCCCTGCGCCACAAAGGGCCACAGTGGAATTATTCAAGGATAAGGGTTTACCTCAAATTCCTTCCGACGGTCCGTTGAGCATTGCCGTGCCTGGAATCGTCGATGGCTGGATGGAGCTACACTCCAAATACGGAACCATGGAGCTCACAAGGCTTGCTGCGGACGCTATCGGTTATGCCCGCGACGGGTTTCCTGTTTACCGAACATTGCTGGAATCCATCTCTGAATTAGCCCCTTTCTATCCCTGGGTAGACCGTTCCTATCGCAGGCCTCTGGATCCCCCTGTTCCCGGAAGTTATCTGGTGCAGGGAGAGCTGGCCAGGACTTTGGAGCAAATTGTGAACAAGGGCAGGGAATCATTCTATCAGGGAGAAATCGGCGCGCGGATGTGCGCCGCACTGCAAAAGGAAGGCGGGATTATAAGTCAGGAGGATCTCGCGGGGAGACATGCGGAGTGGACGGATCCCATCACCACAACCTACCGGGATTTTTCCCTGTTCGAGCAACCCCCGGTATCCCAGGGCTTTATCGTCCTGGAGATGCTGAATATCATCGAGGGCTATCCGCTGCCAAGTATCAATCCAGTGGATGATATCCATGTGATGGTGGAAGCCAAAAAACTCGCCTTCGAGGACAGAATCAATCACCTGGAAGACCCGCGTTTTGGCGATCCAGGAATTCCATTGCTGATTTCGAAAGAACATGCCCGCAACAGGCGGGGCCTTATTTCGGACATAGCTCGGACCCGGGAGCATCTCTCCGGGTCTTTTGGTAGCGATACGACTTATCTTTGCACTGCGGACCGCGACGGGAATGTGGTTTCTCTGATTCAAAGTATTTTTGCGCATTTTGGTTCGCGGATAGTGGCCGGTGATACCGGGGTGGTGATGAATAACCGGTTGTCTAGCTTTAATCTTAATCCGGGTAAGGCGAATGCCCTCATCCCGGGAAAGAGACCTGCCCATACGCTGAATTCATACCTTGTTCTACGCAATGGCGAGTTCTTCGCCGTGGGTGGGACCCCCGGTGCGGACGACCAACCGCAAACGAATGTACAGGTCCTCCATCATCTCCTTGACCGACAGGTCTCTCCCCAGGCGGCCATCGAGTTACCGCGCTGGAGCCATCGGCCAGGGACTTCACCCACATTGGTCGATGTCCCTGAGGAGCTGAGGGTGGAGGAGGGCATCCCTCCCGACGTGGTGAAGGGACTCGTTGCAAAGGGACATAATGTACAAATTGTGAATCGGTGGTCGTTTGGCGACGCGGCCGCTATCGTCAGAGATCCATTGACAGGGACATGGATGGGTGGGGCGGACCCGAGACGGGAAAGTTACGCTATAGGATGGTAAGCCGTTTTTCTCATGTTGCAGTTGAAAGGATGATTTGATGAAGGGTGCACCTTTACCGCCCATGGGTCTTACCAACACCGCCTTGGTGTTGCATGATATGCAAAACGACTTCATCAAGGCGTCCCTTTCCAATCCCGAGATGATGGAAGTCGTGAAGCGAACAAGGGCCCTCATTGATCTCGCCCACTCGCTTCCAATACCCGTCATCTATACGCGCGTGGAGAACGATCCGGACATGTTGCTTCCGCCCGAACGGGCTCCCTACCTGCGAAGGTCTGGGAATCCCGTTTGCGTCAAGGGAACGGCTGGTGCAGAGGTCATCCATGAGCTCAAGCCCACCGCCGGTGACTTCGTCGTTACGAAGGTCCGGTCGAGTGCCTTTTACGGGACTAAGATGGAGGCACTCTTAAGGGTCAAAGGGATCTGGATCCTTGTGGTGGCTGGCGGCAGCACCAATTGGGGTGTCGAGTGGCTCGCAAGGGACGCCAAGGCCAGAGACATCGTCACTGTTGCATTGAGGGACTGCACCTATTCGGGGACCCCTGAAGCCCAGGCCGCGAGCCTGGCCAACATCGATGACTTCATCGGTTATGTGATGGACTCTCAAAAGGCAACTGAAATTCTCTCAAAAGCGAATTGATGGAGCTGGTAGCGCAATGAATCGTGTTATCCAATTTGAACCAAGGGAACGGGTTCTTGAGAAGGCCAAGAAATATATTGAATCCGTGGAGTTGTTGTTTGAGGAACGTGATCAGGCATTTCCTGTGCTTCTGCGGGCTTTGAAGCATGCGGACAGAGACCTGAAATGGGAGATCATGTGCGTTCTCGGCACCTTGGCCAAAGAAGAATTCGCTTGGCCTCTCTACCGGATGATGGTCGATTCCTCTGAAAAAGATGAGGTCCGGCATGATGCCGCCATCCAGTTGAGCGTGATCGGCCCCTTTTTAAAGGACCCCCAACCTCTTACGAATCGACTGGTGGAAGAGATCGAAATCTCAGACCCCGAACGGAGACTCCATGCCACCTTCGCATTGGGATGGAGGGGTAATTTCCCCGCAGCGATTTCTCTCATCGAGCGATTGTATGATAGTGATTTACGAGTTCAGCAAGCAGCCGTCACCGCCCTGTGCAACTTGAGGGACGATCGAATTCTAGGCCTCCTCTTGGACCGACTTGACCATGGTCCCATAGAGCAGAAGAGGACCATCCTATTTAACCTATGGCGATTTTATTCCAAGAAAGAAGAAGTCACCAAGGTCTATCTCAAATATCTGGACCACGAAGATGCCGAGCTCCGCTTTGATGCCCTGGTCTGCTTGAGGCCCATGGCTCAGATTCCAGGTTATCTCGAGGTATACCGAAAATGCCTGAAGGACAGCGATGGCAGGATTCGGGGATTGGCGTTAAAACGACTGGGCGAAGAGGGGAAACAGAAGGACCTCGAGTCATTGAAAGGAGAGATTGGAGCTTTCCTCAATGATCCGGACATGAGCATTAAAGAGGCTGCACTCAAAATTATAAGAAGACGAAAATGGTTGTAATCCGCATTCGCTAGATGGAGGCTGCCAGGCCATCCGACACAAAATTCTTCATTGATTATTGGACAAGCACTCCACTCCACCCTGAGATCAATAGCACAACGGCCATTAGCCGTTAGGCATCATGCTAAATCACTGAAATCATTAGATTTTAATTTGTATGAATTTGTCCTAGTTGTACACACTTGACAACACACTTTTTGTGTGCTTTAAGTGTGGTTTAGGAGGTGTGCTATGGGGCGCGTGAACGTATTCTTAAAGGACGAATTGCTCGATGAAATCAACGAAGAAGTAAAAGACGAGGGAACCAGCCGCAGCGCTCTCATTCAAGCGGCATTAGAAGAATATTTGCATGCGAAGAAGAAGAAACGGGAAGAGGAAGAGAAGCGGAAAGAGATGAAAGAGGCCTCCAAGAGGATGGACCGATTAGCTAAAAAACTTGGCCATTGGGATGCCCAGGCAATCATCAGAAAATTCCGTGACACCAATTTGAAGGGTGACCGGTGATCCCAACCTATCACACTGGCTACGTTGTGGACGCTTCTGTCGTGGTCAAATGGTTCATGGAGGAGGAAGACCGTGACCGTGCACTTGCTTTAAGAGAACTCCATACATCTGGTCGATCCACCCTGTTTGTTTCGGAGCTCACATTTTTGGAGATCCTTAACGCTATCAGATACGGACCCAGGGCAAAGGAGGAAGACGGCGCTGAAACGGTCCATGTGCTCGAAAACTTCCACCTCCAAGTGAAGCCCACTGAATTTGCATTGCTACGCAAAGCCAACGCCATCGCCTGGGCCTACAAAATCACAATCTACGACGCACTGTATGTCGCTCTGGCTGAGCAACTGGGGTATCCATTGATCACTTCCGACGACACGATGGTCAAAAAGCTAAGAGGCCATAGTATTGTAGTCCCTTTGCGGGAACTTGAGTTGTAAAGAAAGATGCCAGGTCTCGGTGGAATTGCCTGGGTGACTGTTAAAATTACGGTAAGTCGTAGGGTGGGTTAATCCCGGGTAAAAGGCAATTCGAAAAACCTGCAATGATGGACCAGGAAAAGGTGTCAGGATCCTTTTTAGCTACTATCAATTCAAGTGTAGATGCGGGATTAGGCTCCATGATAGACAAATTAAACAGAGGTTACTGCCATGGCCGAGTCATTGGAAAGTTATAAAAGCTACATCGGGAAAAGCGAAACAGCCACCGATGTCGTTACCGCTTCGGTGATGTTGAAGCTCGCCGCCACTCTGGGGTTAGAAAAGGCACCATTGGATAAGGGCGAGGCAGTTCCTCCCGGTTGGCATAATGCTTTTT
>JACZQL010000102.1 GCA_022545745.1 Deltaproteobacteria bacterium
TTCTCTGCTGTTGATTATGGCCTCCACGGCCTTATCGCCCACGTTCTTGACGGCGGACAGGCCAAAACGAATCTGATCCCCCACCGTGGTAAAATGAGCCCGGCTTTCATTCACGTCTGGAGGGAGCACCTTGATCCCCTGGTCCCGGCACTCCGCCAGATTCTTAATGACCTTGTCCGTGTCGCCCATCTCCGAGGTCATCAGGGTTGCCATGAATTCCACCGGATAGTGGGATTTCAAATAGGCCGTCTGGTATGAAATCAGGGCGTACGCCGCCGAATGGGATTTGTTAAAGCCGTAACGTGCAAATGTCTCCATCTGGTCAAATATTACGGCTGCTGGCTTTGGTTTAATATGATTTTTTTGAGCCCCTTGGATAAATCGCTCCCGCTGACCTGCCATCTCCTCCGAGTCCTTTTTACCCATGGCGATACGCAGGATGTCCGCCTCTCCCATGGTATAGCAGGCGAGGCTTTGGGCGATTTGCATCACTTGTTCCTGATAGATGATGACCCCGTGGGTATCTTTCAGGATTGGCTGTAGGGACGGGTGAGGGTAGCGGATCTTCTGTTTTCCCTGCTTGCGCTTGATGTACTCCTCCGCCATGCCGCTGTCCAGAGGACCGGGGCGATAGAGGGCAAGGATAGCCACCAGGTCCTCAAAGCAGTTGGGTTTTATCTTCACCGTCATTTCCCGGATACCCGTACTCTCGAGCTGGAAGATCCCTGTGGTATTTCCTGAGCAAAGGAGGCCGTAGGTCTTCCCATCGTCCAGTGGAAGATGGTCCAAATCGATGTCATCGCCTCGGCTCGTACGGATAAGATCCAGACAGTCATGGATAAGGGTGAGCGTCTTTAGCCCAAGAAAATCGAACTTGATGAGACCGATCTTTCCCACGCTGTCCATATCGAATTGAGTGACAATTCCACCCTCTTTATCCAGGTAGAGGGGTAGGTAATTGTCCAGGGGGCGGTTGGAAATGACCACGCCTGCGGCATGGGTGGATGAATGGCGCGTGAGCCCCTCCAGGCTGAGGGCATGGTCCAGTAGTGTTTTCACCCGAGGATCAGACTTCATCAAACCCTGGAGGCGAGGTTCCATCTTGATGGCTTCGGCCAGCGAATAGTCAAACCCCTGCTTTGGGGCAGGGACCAGTTTTGCGATGGTGTCTGTTTCAGCGAAGGAGAACCCCAGGGCTCGCCCCACGTCTCTAATGGCGGCCTTTGCCTTCAGGGTCCCGAAGGTGGCGATCTGGGCTACTTTGTCTGCTCCGTATTTATCCTTGACGTACTGAATGACCTTGTCCCTACCGCGGATGCAAAAATCCACGTCTATATCCGGCATGGATCGGCGCTCGGGATTCAGGAATCGTTCAAACAGGAGACTGTGCTGGATGGGGTTGAGATCCGTGATCTTCAGGGCGTAGGCCACGAGGCTTCCTGCAGCCGAGCCCCGGCCTGGTCCAACGGGGATTCCATGGTCCTTCGCGTAGTTGATAAAATCGGCCACAATAAGGAAGTAGCCCGAGTACTGCATGTGTTTGATCACGTCGAGTTCGTGGTCGAGCCGTTCGTCATAGACCTTTCTGGATTCAGCATCCAAGGGTTCGGTTTCGGAAGGATAAAGACTCTCCAGCCTCTGCTCCAATCCCTTGCGGGTAAGCTCGTCGAGGTGTTCGTCGAGGTTTTTGCCGGGGGGCGGATCAAAGCGGGGAAAATGGTATCGACCCAGTTCCAGTTCTAGATTACACCTTTGAGCGATCTCCAAGGTGTGGTCCACAGCCTCGGGACAGTAGGCCATTCCCTCTCTCATCTGATCCGCCGACTTGATGAAGAGCTCGTCCGTGGACATTTTCATGCGGTTCTCATCGCTGACGTTCCGGCCGGTCTGAATGCAGAGGAGGACGTCATGGGCGGCTGCATCTTTCCTTTCCACGTAATGGCAGTCATTGGTTGCCACCACGGGAAGGGACAGATCTTTGCCAAGGTCAACGATGAGCCGGTTGACCTTTTCCTGCACTGGAATCTTGTTGTCTTGAATTTCGAGATAGAAGCGGTCCTTAAAAATGGAGGCATAATTCTCAGCAGCGGACTTGGCCTTGCCGATGTCCTCTACGGACAAGGAGGAAGCCACCTCTCCGCGGAGACAGGAGCTGAGTGCAATCAAACCCTCGTTGTGTTCTTTGAGCAGATCCTTGTCCACCCTTGGCTTGTAGTAAAAACCCTCGGTAAAGCCAGCGGTCACAAGTTTACAAAGGTTTCGGTAACCATCCCTATTCATGGCCAGCAGAACCAGGTGATGGTTGTACTCCTTAATTCCTTTATCCACACCCTTGCGCTCAAAACGGGTGGTGGGTGCCACGTAAATTTCACAGCCGAGAATGGGTTTGATACCGCGGCGCAGGGCCTCAGAGTAAAACTCCACCGCCCCGAACATGTTTCCGTGATCGGTCATGGCCAGGGCTGGTTGTTTTAGCTGTCGTACCCGTTCGAAGAGGGGCTCAATCTTATTGGCACCGTCCAGGAGGCTGTATTGGGTGTGGCAGTGAAGGTGGACGAAATTGGAATGCGCCATGGGCTCTTTTTTCCGCGAATTAACCTAGCACAAAATAAGGGGCTGCACAATTTTTTCCTATATTTTTATTCCCATTCAATGGTTGCAGGGGGCTTGGAAGAGATATCGTAGACAACCCGACCCACTCCGCGTACCTCGTTGATGATGCGATTAGAAATTCTTCCGAGCAATTCCGAGGGTAGCGGAACCCAATCGGCCGTCATTCCATCCTGGCTATTCACCACCCTCAGTGCGACGACGTTCTCGTAGGTTCGCTCGTCCCCCATGACACCAACGGTACGGGTCGGAAGCAGAACGGCAAAGGACTGCCATACCTTATCGTGAAAACCGGCGACCCGAATCTCATGCATTACGATGGCATCTGCCTCGCGCAGGACTTGCAGCCGCTCCTCCGTTACTTCTCCCAGAATGCGAACGGCGAGACCAGGACCTGGGAAGGGCTGGCGCAGGATCATCTCCGTGGGAAGACCCAACTCTTGCCCCAATCGGCGCACCTCGTCTTTGAAAAGCTCCCGGAGGGGTTCAATGATTTGAAGTTTCATTTTCTCAGGGAGTCCACCCACGTTGTGGTGGGTCTTGATGGTAGCCGAGGGGCCAACGGATGAGACCGACTCGATTACATCGGGATAGAGGGTCCCCTGGGTGAGGTAAGGAATTTCACCGAGCCTCATGGCCTCCTCTTCGAAGACCTCGATAAAGAGGTGGCCGATCCTCCTTCGTTTCTCTTCCGGATCTTCTACCCCTTGAAGGGCCGAGACAAAACGTGCACTCGCATCCACATGGCGAAAGCCCTCTCCGAAACGCCCTCCCAATTGACAAACCTCCTCTGCTTCCCTCTGGCGCAGGAGCCCGTTGTTGACGAAGATACAAATCAGTCGGTCCCCAATGGCCCGGTGCACGAGGGTCGCTGCCACTGAGGAGTCCACCCCGCCGCTCAGGGCACAGAGCACGCGGTTTTCTCCCACACGCTTGCTGATGGTCTCAATGGAGGTCTCGATAAAGTGAGCCATGGTCCATGTGGGTTCGCACTTGCAGATGCGGAAGAGAAAATTATTCAGGGTTTCCTTCCCCCGTGGTGTGTGGGTCACCTCAGGGTGAAACTGGACCCCAAAGAGACGCCGCTCGGGGTTGGAGAAGGCAGCAATGGGGGAGTTGGTACTTTGCGCGAGCACACACCAGCCTTCAGGGAGGGATGTCATGTGGTCCCCGTGACTCATCCAGACACGGACCCCCTTGTCTTGTGTGAACCCGTGAAACAGATCCGAATTGTCTTTAATGAAAAGGTCAGCGAGGCCATATTCGCGCTGATCGGCGCGTGCCACTTCGCCCCCCCCGGCTCGATTAATGAGTCCCATACCGTAACAAATGCCCAAGAAGGGAACGGGAAAATCGAATAGCTCTCCCTGCACTTGGGGGGCGTTTTCCTGGTAGACACTGGCAGGACTGCCCGAAAGGATAATCCCCTTAGGTCGGAGCTGACGTATTTTTTCTAGGGGAATGTTGAAGGGGTGGATTTCGCAGTAAACGTTACTCTCGCGGACGCAGCGGGCTATAAGCTGTGTATATTGGGACCCAAAATCAAGAATGAGGATCATTCGGACCTATAATTAGGTGCCTCTTTCGTGATAAAGACATCATGGACATGGCCTTCCCTCAGCCCGGCCGAGGTGATCTGGATGAAGCGGGCCTTGGTGCGCAATTCCTGAATCGTCCGAGAGCCAAGGTAACCCATCCCTGACTGCAATCCCCCGACCAGCTGATGGATATTGAAGGCAAGTGAGCCCTTGTAAGGGATCTGTCCTTCAATCCCTTCAGGGACCAATTTCATTTCTTCCTCAACATCTCCCTGACCGTAGCGGTCCTTGCTTCCATCCTTCATGGCGCCTACGGAACCCATGCCACGGTAGAGTTTATAGGTCCGCCCTTGGTAGAGGATCGTTTCGCCCGGACTCTCTTCGGTCCCCGCAAACAAACCACCGATCATGACGGTATGAGCCCCCGTGGCAAGTGCCTTGGTGATGTCACCTGAGAACTTAATGCCTCCATCAGAGATCACAGGAATGTTGTGCCTCTCGGCCACTTTGACGCAGTTGGCTATGGCCGTGAGCTGAGGTACCCCAATCCCTGAAATGACGCGGGTCGTGCAAATGGAGCCAGGACCCACTCCTACCTTGACGGTGTTCACCCCCGCCTCGATCAGCGCAGTGGTCCCCTCCTCCGTAGCCACGTTTCCTCCGGCAATGTCGAGGTCGGGATAGTGACGTCGAATGCGTG
This sequence comes from Deltaproteobacteria bacterium, assembly GCA_022545745.1. The sequence continues at coordinate 4,849 of JACZQL010000102.1, forward strand.
CGACCATGTCCAGGACGTTTTTCGAGTGACCATGAGCCGTATCCACGGCAACTAGGTCGACTCCTGCCCTGACCAAGGCGTCTACCCTGGCTTCACAATCCGGCCCTATGCCCACGGCAGCCGCTACCCGCAACCTTCCCCTGTCGTCCTTGCAGGCAAAGGGATACTGGCTTTTCTTCTCGATATCTTTGACGGTAATGAGTCCTTTTAACTGCAAACGGTCGTCCACCACGAGGAGTTTCTCGATCCGGTGACGGTGTAAGATCTCCTTGGCCTCCTCGAAATCCACCCCGGGCTTGGTGGTGACCAGGTTATCCTTTGTCATCACCTCCGAGACAGGGCGATCGAGCCTCTTTTCAAAGCGCAGGTCCCGATGGGTGATGATTCCCACCAGCTTTCCATTCTGGGTGACCGGCAGCCCGGAGATACGAAACTTTCCCATGATCTCCTGGGCCTCTGCGATCTTTTGCTCCGGCTCCACGGTGATGGGATCCGTGATCATTCCGCTCTCGAATTTTTTTACTTTTTCCACCTCCGCAGCTTCGGCGGCAATGGACATATTACGGTGAATGATTCCGATTCCGCCCTCCTGCGCCATGGCGATGGCTGTGCGTGACTCCGTCACCGTATCCATGGCAGCACTCAGGAGTGGGACGTTCAATTTGATCCGCTCGGTGAGGATGGTAGAGACGTCAATTTCCCTTGGAAGGACCGAGGATTCAGCGGGGATTAAGAGGACGTCGTCAAAGGTCAAGCCATGGGGTAGTATTTCCTGGTTCAACATGGCTTACCTCCGAGCAAGGATAAAAAAAACCCAGACGAAGGCCTGGGTTTTAGTGATTATCTGTTTCAAGACATCCATACATTCTCTTACCAAGATTTCCCACTCTTGGCAAGATGGCCCATACGGGCTCTTAGGCCTAGATTCTTACCTATCAATTCTTAAACAGGGCGACTTCAATAAAGTTTTTCGCACGAAGACGCCAGGCCCGCAAAGAGAAAGATTCTGCTATTTTCTCCGAACTTGGCGTGCTTTGCGTCTTTGACCGATGCATCTTTTTCCCAATTCCGTAAGCCAAAATTTAACGGAACATTTTAC
>JACZQL010000103.1 GCA_022545745.1 Deltaproteobacteria bacterium
CGTCTCAGTGGGCGTCAGACCCGCCACAACCTCGTCCAATAGGAGCAGCCGTGGGTTTGTGGCCAAGGCCCTGGCGATCTCAAGCCGTTTTCGATCCAAAGGGATCAGCTCCTCTGCCCTTTTGTTCGCACTTTTGTCGAGATGAACGGACTCTAGGATGGCCAGGATCTCTCCTTCAACCTTTGCTGCCGGTATTTCATCCTCTCCCCGCCCGTAGAGCATGGAGACCTTGACATTGTTCAGCACCGAAAGCCCGAGGAAAAGCCTCACACTTTGATAGGTCCGTGAGATCCCCAACCGACAGATCATGTTCGGGGAGAAGCCAGTAATATCTCGATCCCCGAAGATCACCTTACCCGGTAAGGGTGTGAAGTTTCCTGCGATGACGTTAAACAGGGTCGATTTCCCTGCCCCGTTGGGACCGATGATACCGGTGATGGCCCCTTCCTCCATATCGAAGCTGACCTCGTTCAGCGCCCTGAGCCCGCTGAAGTTCATCGTCACGCCATAGACCCGGAGCAACGGCGCCGTCATTTGTCCTCCTCATGGATTCCCATTCGGCTCAGCAGCCTTTCCACCAAAGCCAGGCGGGCTAATCCTCCGGGCATGAAGAGACCCACCAACACAATCACTAAGCCGAGCACGGCCCCCTGCAGGTGGGCCAGGTTGGTCCAGATCACTTCCTCCACTGAATAAAGGAAAACGGCGCCGATGATGGGCCCGATCAATAGCCCGGATCCACCCAGCATGGCCATGGCGATGGGGGTCAGGGCAAGCTTCAGCCCGAAAACATCATCGGGAAGGATAAAGTTGAGTTGCCATGTGTAGAGGCCACCCATGATGCCCGGAAAGATACTGCTGATCATAATCGCTTGGGCCTTCACCTTGAAAGTGGGCACACCGAAATCCCGCGCCACCCCCTCATCTTCCCGAATGGCCTTCATGGCCAGTCCCAACCGTGAGCGCCCGATTTGCCACGAGCAAAGGATCACCGCCACCACGACGATTAAGCCGAGATAGTAGATCTGCAAAGTACGATCCGCGGCCTCTATCTTCAAGCCGTTGGACCCCCCGGTTAGCCAGGACAGGTTGATGGTGGCATACTCCATCAACTTCACCAGACCGAAGGTGGCCAGGGAAAAATAGGCCCCGCGCAGCCGAAAGAAGGGATAGCTGATGATGGCGGCAAAGATGACCACGATGACCACCGCCAGCGGCAAGGAAACCAGAAACGGCAGCCCTTCGTTTAACAGGAGGCCAAAGGCATAGGCGCCCACCCCGAAGAAGGTAATATGACCCAGGTTAATGTAACCCATGGTCCCACCCACCATGTCATAGCTCTGGGCCAATACGAGGTTCAAAAACAGAAAGGCGAGGACCTGCAGGAGATAGTTGCGTGCATCGATGGGGATCAGCGGCAGGAAGAGCAGCGCGATCAGAACCGGCAAGATGAGGGTGTTGGGCTTCACACCTTCGAGCTACTCTCCGAATAATCCCTTGGGCCGGACCAGCAGGATGACCACCAGCAACAGATAGGCCACTGTCTGTCCCCAGGCTGGATAGTAAAATCCCACAAAGGATTCCCCCAATCCGATGATGACACCACCCAAGGCAACGCCCAGAAAACTGCCCAATCCCCCCATGACAATAATGCAGAGGTATTTCATAGTGAGGGGCAACCCAATATTGGGCGCCACAACGGAATGAATCACTTCAAACCCGCCGGCTGCGGCGGCCAGCAAAGAGCCGATACCAAAGGCGATGGCGTTGACTCGCAAAATGTCGACTCCGTTCAGGAGCGCGCCGCGGCGGTCCTGTGTCACCGCCCTAATGGCTAGGCCGAGGTAGGTATACTTTAGAAAGAGGAACAACCCGACGATCAACACCAACACCAAACCGAACACAAGCAGCTTCAACGTGGGGAAGTAAAGTTGACCCACCACCCATGTGGGTAAAAAGAAGTCTATGCTCTTCTCGAACTGGACGTCCTTGGAGGCAAAGGCCGCAACGTCTTCAATAATCAGGGCTGCCCCTAGGGTGACCAGCATCGCCGAGGCCAACCGGACATGCTCTTTGCGAAAACCCAGGGGTTTGATGAGCCCCTTCTCAAAAAAATATCCTATGAGGAAAAAAAACGGAGTCACCAAGGCAACCAACAGAAACGGATTCCATCCCCAGGTGTCAAATAAAAGGTAGACAATGAAGCCCGAGACCATCAGGAACTCGCCGTGGGCGAGGTTCAACACACCGCTCACGCCAAAGATGAGGGAGAGGCCAAAGGCCGCCAGGGCGTAGACTCCCCCTAGCAAAATTCCGTTGATGATCAACTGCGCCAGGACGGTGGGTTCCATTACCACTTGCCGCTCTTGAACCGGTGGACGTTGACCCCTTTGTCCAAGGGCCAGAGGGACACATGTTTCCCTCCCTGAATCTGTGTGGGCCAGGGATGAAGCGTGCCATATCCGCGTGAATCATGTTTCACAACCATCTTCCCGCCGAACAAAGGCAGGTTCGTCTCCCACATGGCCTGACGGATCGCCTCTTTGTCCAGGCTACCCGCCCGCTGCAAGGCATCTTCAATGCGCCTATAAGTATTGTATCGAATTCCAGACTCCGAAAACTGCCATGGCTCGAACCCCGCTGCGCGGCAGATGGCCAGGTATTCCTTGTGGTCGGGAGTCTCCCCTGCAAAGGAGTACATGCTCGACATGACGTTCTCCATGGACTTCCCCATGGCCTTGATCACCGCCAAGGACGCATGGCCTGCGATCACATCCTTCGGGTTGAGCCCCAGTTCCCGTGCCTGCTTTAGGAACCCAATGGTCCACGGCGGTGAGATCGCCTCGACAAACACCACGTCGGGTTTTTTCTGTTTGATCTTCAGGATGATCGATGAGAAGTCCCTGGTATCCTTGGGCGCAACATTCTGATAGACAACTTCGAACCCAAACTTCCTCAACCAATCTCCAAGGCCTTCCATGGCCTGTTTATCGTGCAGGTTGTCCCAGGCCAGCAGGGCAAATGTCTTCACCCCGCCGCTGCGCTGATAGAACTCGGCCACCCTCTTGTACTCCCACTGGGCCGGCGCCAGCCCTGTGGTGCGCCACTTGTTGGGTTTCTGAAACATGATCGAATCGTTGGCCTCCACCATGAAGAAGGGTATTTTGTGGGTGACGGTGGCCTGCAGCGCGGCGTTGGTAATAAAGCTTGAAAAGGGGCCGATGAATGCGTTGACCTTGTCTACGGTCGCCATGCGCTCATAGAATTTGAGGGCGATGGGAGGGCTACTCTGATCGTCATATAGAACAAAGCGAATCGGCAGGGATTTGCCCAACTGACTCAGGTAGAGCCCACCCCGCCTGTTGACCCGTTGAGCCCACACCTCAGCCAGTTTTCTGAAGGGCTTAACAATCCCAAGAAACCTGCCAGATTGGGAGATGGTGCCGCCAATCAGGATCTCCTTCTGTTGAGCCTCCACTGCCGACCCAACTAAGAGCATCCCAAGCGAGAAGGACAATGCCGTCATCAGAATAAATTGACCCCTGTTTGCTTCCATAATCCCCTTGAGAATCAACGAAAAATTTGCCCGTGTATGTGGGAAATCGAGCACTTAAGATGTTCTGCCCAACATGGCTAGCGCTCACTGCCCATTTGCTGTGGGGCGAGACTATCTGATAACAAGCCGGGATGTCAACTTGAGCTATTTTGGGTAGGAGCCAATGTAGACCCAGCTGATTTACTAGCGAATTAGGCTTTCCTATCCATGAGCCCATCTCGTTGACATAAAAACTTACCTATAGAATACTCATAGTTAGGGACGTGGATCTTCCACCATAGGACCGGCTCAGCTGGCGAGGAAGGTCCTCATCGGTTCTCTTCTTGTAGGACCCAATCGAATCGAAATGGTTCAGCCGGGTTGGGACTATTATCTCTGCCACCATAGGATCGTTCCATGAAAAAGATGAAAGCGATTGTAAAGAAGTCTCCCGACGCAGGTTTGGAATTACAATCTGCTGAGGTTCCCGTTTACGGTACCAATGACGTTCTGATCAAGGTCCAGAAAACCGCCGTCTGCGGCACCGACCTTCATATCTATAACTGGGACGAATGGGCTCAAAGGGCCATCCGTACCCCTCTCATCATCGGCCACGAGTTCGTCGGGGAAATCGTCGACATGGGACCGGGGGTCAAGGGCTATTCCATTGGCGATCGGGTCACGGGCGAGGGTCACCTGACCTGTGGCACTTGCAGGAACTGCCGGGCGGGGAAACGTCACCTCTGCCACCGAACGGTGGCCATTGGCATTCACAGAGACGGGGCATTCGCCGAGTACCTGGTCCTGCCGGAGTTCAACGTTTGGCCGGTTCATCCGCACATCCCTGCCGAAATAGCCACTGCCTTTGATCCACTTGGCAATGCCGCCCACTGTGCCCTTTCCTACGACATGGTTGGAGAGGACGTCCTGATCACCGGCGCCGGTCCGGTGGGGCTCATGGCCGTTTCCATCTGCCGCTTCGTTGGAGCCCGGCACATCGTGATCACGGATATCAATGACTACCGATTAAACCTGGCAAGACTCATGGGGGCATCACGCGCCATCAACGTAAACAAAAACACGCTGGAGCAAGGGATTAGAGAACTCCAGATGTCCAACGGCTTTGACATTGGATTGGAGATGTCTGGAAACTCCCAAGCCTTCAACGACATGATAAGAAACATGTATCACGGGGGACGCATCGCCCTATTGGGGTTCCTGCCGAAATCCACCCAAATCAATTGGGATGACGTCATCCACAAGGGGCTAGTGATCAAAGGGATTTTCGGCAGGGAATTATTTGAAACCTGGTACAAGATGGCTCAGATGCTCAGCAGCGGCCTCAATATCTCCAACGTGCTCACCCACAGATACCATGTAGACGATTTTCAAATGGCATTCGAAGTCATGCAATCGGGCAACTGTGGTAAGGCCATCCTGGGTTGGGAATAGGGCCATGCCTCCTCTCATACATTGAGGACCTCTGGGCAAACTCAAAATGCAGACCAAAGAACACTTCCTCTCTCAACTGGATCAGATCCGGGCCGAGGGCCACTATAAGGAAGAGCGGCTCATCACCACCCCCCAGAGGGTCGAGATTGGAGTGGCCGATGGGGGGGAGGTACTCAACTTCTGCGCCAATAACTACCTCGGCTTGGCGAACCATCCTGAGATCATCGCTGCCGCAACCAAGGCCCTACGGCAATTCGGCTTCGGCATGGCCTCCGTCAGGTTTATCTGTGGTACCCAGAGCCAGCACCGGGATCTGGAAATGTCCATCGCAAAATTTCTCGGTACGGACGATGCCATACTGTATACCTCTTGCTTCGATGCCAACGGCGGCCTCTTTGAAACTCTCCTGGGAGAGAAGGATGCCGTCTTGAGCGATGCCCTCAACCACGCCTCCATCATCGATGGGATTCGGCTTTCAAAGGCCGCTCGTTTCCGTTATGCCCACGGCGATATGTCAGACCTGGAAAAACAACTGGGGGCGGCAAAGGACTATGAAATTAAACTCATTGCGACGGATGGTGTCTTTAGCATGGACGGAGATATCGCCAAGCTAGATGGAATCGTCCCCCTGGCAAAAAAATTCAATGCCATGATCGTCGTAGACGACTCCCACGCCACCGGCGTCATCGGCAAAACCGGCCGCGGTTCAGCAGAGTACCATAACGTGCTGGGAGAGATTGATCTGTTTACTTCGACGCTGGGCAAGGCGTTGGGAGGGGCTTCCGGAGGCTTCACCGCTGGGAAACTGGAGCTCATCGACATGCTCCGCCAACGGTCCCGACCCTATCTCTTTTCCAACTCTCTCCCACCGCCCCTGGTGGCTGCCGGCACCAAGGTCCTCGAACTCTTATCAACCACCACGGAGTTGCAAGACAGACTCGAGGAGAACA
>JACZQL010000104.1 GCA_022545745.1 Deltaproteobacteria bacterium
TCGGAGAGGCTTGGGCGGATCTCAAACTGAGTAACCAACCGATTCCGACGAGTCTCGCGCTCCAGTACCGAGTCGCACATCTCCTGTTGTTCTCCAAACTGCAACAACGAACGGGTGGACGGCTTCGCTTCTTCGTGTCTGGCGGAGCCCCACCCGTGCCGGAGATTGCCAAATTCTTGTATGCGGCCGGTCTCCCCGTGCTGGAAGGATACGGCCTCACGGAAACTTCGCCTCTAATAATAGGTACCGAAACCTCGGACGCAGATGATAAGCTGGGGAGCATAGGAAAGCCGGTTCCCGGGATTGAAGTCAAGATCGTCGATGACAAAGGCAATGAAGTGGGTGAAGGGGAAGAAGGAGAGATCATCACTCGCGGTCCCCATGTGATGAAAGGATACTTTCGTAAACCTGAGGCCACGGCTGAGAGAATTCGGGATGGGTGGCTCTATACCGGGGACATCGCGAGATGCGAGAGTGACGGCTATTTCTATCACCTGGGTCGAAAGGACGACATGATCATTACCGGGGGGATGAACGTCTACCCGGCAGATGTCGAAAACATGTTGTACGAACTCCCGCAGATTCAGGAGGCCGTGGTCTTTCCCATCCCGGATACCAAGAGAGGGAATGTCATTGGAGCTGCGGTGGTCCCGCGCCAGGGACAGTCTCCAAATGAGAAAGAAATTCTTTCCTTCTTACGTTCGAATCTGGCAACCTTTAAGGTGCCTCAAGAGGTCAAAATTCGGGAATCCCTGCCCCGGACCTCAACAGGCAAGGTCATCAAGGATGCCTCTGTGCTGCTCTCGGACGGTTAGTGAGCGCTCTGCCCATGAGTCTTGGTAGCCCTTGGAGGGCCTGCCCCGTCAGCCATGGGTCCGTCAAATAATTGTACCCTAAAGCGTTTGACAATCCCTTCCCCTGTGATAGGGATGCTTGGGTTGTAAGCTCATAGGTGCCTCCCCCCATCATTGATCAGGCTTCCAGTGACGTGAGGCCAGCGGCCAAACAAAAACTTATTTATAGCTACTAAGGTCAGAAAGAAGAGACAATGAAACATCTATTGTTTGCGGCTGTTTTCACGTTATCGCTCATCGTAACTCTGCTCGTTTCCACGAACCAACCAGCCCTTGGTTTTACGAAAGGAAAAACGATCCAGATCTACTTGGGAGTTTCTCCCGGGGGCGGGCATGACACGGAGGCTCGGATGATTGCTCGTTGGCTTCCTAAATATCTCCCGGGCGAGCCAAAAAACATTATTGTCAAAAATATGCCTGGAGCAGGCGGTTTGATTATGGCCGCCCGGGTTTACAACCGATCAAAACCCGACGGACTCACCTGGGCAGTCATGGGATCCACCCAGATGGGTAACCAGGCCCTTGGCGACACTGGGGGTAAGTACGACCTCCTCAAAATGCGGCAAATTTTTTCCACTTCGGGGTCAGGGGCGGCCATTGTCCGTGATTTTCTAGGCGTTAAAAATGGCAAGGAGCTCACCAAAATAGATGCTTCGAAGATTGCTGTGTCGGGACGAACGTTACTCGGCCTATCGTTTTTAACGGATGTCATAGGCCTCGAACTCTTGGAAATCACTGGATACAAGTACGTTGTGGGCTATCCCGGAACCGCCCAAATGTTCCTCGCCTTTCAGTCCGGGGAAATTTCCTACGTAGGCGGTACGGGACTTCACCATGTTCTCGGCAAAAGTGGCCGGTACTACGAGGCAATTAATAAGGGGAAGGCCGTTGTGCTTTGGCAAACAGGCATGGTGACTCCTGAAGGTAAAGTCGTTCGCTCTCCCGGTACCGCCATCCCAACCTTTGCCGAGATCTACCAACAGATCCACGGCAAGCCACCTTCTGGTCCCGCATGGGAAGCCTACAAATTGGCCGGGCCAACCATTCGTACTCTGAATCGGTCTCTCGTGGTTCCACCAGGAGTCTCCGGAGACAGAGTGAGGCAGTTGAGAACCGCATTCGATAAGCTCTACCAGGACCCAGGGTACAGGAAGGAGTGGGAGAAGGTCTTTGGCCTGAAGCTCGACTATGTTTCCGGGGAGGATGCAGATACGGTGGCGAAAAAATTGCTGGGTCCGTCGCCGGGATGGGACTACCTGAAAAACGACTTCATACCTCGACTCAAGGCCAAAAAAAATTAGGCCTGCGCATAAATATATCCTGGAGGGTCACTCCCGGCTCCCTAATTTATTTTTAAACAAAATGGGGTCAGGTCTATTAATGTAGCATCCTACATTAGCGCTAGCGTCCGACTGTTCTATTCCTTTGTGATCGCCGGACAACTCGCCCTACAGTGGTGAAATGGACTCTAAAATACTCCGCGATCTGTTTGTAGCTGTACTCCCTCGTCCGATAAGCAGCAACAATGCCTTGATCTCTTCGTCGGTATTTTGCCCGTATCACATCAAGTGGAAGCGCCGGTGGACGTTGCTGCACTCTTGGGATGTTGACGTCTAGTGATTTCTTATCTACCTCCCCATGCATTTGTGCGATGAACTTCTCGTCCCCCAGATAGATCTGACGGTTGAGATTCTTCCAAATACTCTCCCGTCCAATCCCCTCACTTACAAACCGTCGAAAATTTCTTTGAGCTGATGCTTTTCTGTTACCAAACTGTGCAAGTAAAGCATCTGTTGCCAGCCAACCGGGATTCCTGGCTTTACCCACCATTGACCTGTAGCTGCTCCATGGCCAGTCTTCGACTCTCTTTACTAATCTCGCACGCACCGGGTTCAGCACAACATATCGGCCTAACTCCAACAGGTACTCATCCCGATCCACAAGGATAGCCTTGTACCGACCCTGAAAAAGATGCCCTACTCGCTGGTGCCGCCGATTCGACAACTGCGTGTACACCCCGTTTAGCTGTCGCATCCCCTTCGCTAGATTTCCGTCAGGTGTCTCCACTAATAAATGGTAATGGTTGCCCATCATGCAGTAGGCCTGGCAGACCCAGTTCCACTCAACAATGACCTTCCCCAGAAGGTCCAAGAAAACCTTACGGTCGTTGTCATCTTCATATATTGGCTCCTGGCGGTCACCTCGGGCGGTTACATGATAAAGAGCGCCTGGGAATTCAATGCGTAAGGGTCGTGCCATGGCAGGAATCTACCAAATAGAATGCTACATTGATAGACCTGACCCCAGGATTGGGCTCGGAATATTTGGGGTCGGTTAGGGGATGTGGAGGGACTTGATGAGCCGTAAGAGAGACTTTTCGTGTAAACCCAGTTTCTTGGCGGCAGCGGTTCGGTTTCCCTTGGATTGGGCAAGGGCCTTTAAGATCATGTCACGCCGATAGGCATTGATCGCAGCGCTATAGGATAGATTATCCGGGTTAGGATCAGAAGGTGACTCAAGGGAGACGACTCTTTCAGGGAGGTTTTCCAGGGTTACCTTTGGACCCTGGCCCAGCACGACCGCCCGCTCGATAACATTGGCCAGCTCACGCACGTTTCCGGGCCAGTCATAGGCTGAGAGTTTTTCCTGAGCCTCCTCAGTCACCCCATCGAAAGGCCTTTTCGTCTCTTTGGAGAAATGCTCGAGGAAATACTGTGTCAAGGCAGGGATGTCTTCCTTTCTCTCTCTCAAGTGGGGAAGGGTGATGGAGATAACGTTCAGGCGATGGTAAAGATCTTCCCTAAAGCGTCCTTCTTTAATCGAGCTCTCCAAATCACGGTTGGTAGCCGCAATAATTCTCACGTCTACGGAGATGGGTTTGGTCCCTCCCACTCGTTCAAATTCACGCTCTTGAAGGAATCGGAGAAGTTTCGTTTGAAGCTCCTGGGAGATATCGCCCACCTCGTCCAGGAAAACAGTCCCGCTGTTGGCCAGTTCCATCTTTCCCTTCTTGAGCTGGTGGGCTCCGGTAAAGGCCCCCTTTTCATGACCAAACAGCTCGCTCTCAAGCAGCTCTTTGGATAAACCCACGCAGTTGATCGCCACAAAGGGTTTACCTTTTCTATCACTCCAGCTGTGAATGGACCGGGCAAAGACCTCCTTTCCCGTCCCGCTCTCACCCAGGAGGAGAACCGTAGCCTTACTTGGCGCTGCCTTTTTCGCCGTGTCCACAGCCTCGTTCATTTTCGCACTCTTGCCAATGATGAGCCGGTAACGCCTGTCTGTCTCTTCAGTCAGGATCTCTACGTCTCGTTTCAACCCCTCCCGTTCCAAGGCCTTGCGCACCACGATCTCAAGGTGTTTTGGATCGATGGGTTTGGGAACAAAGTCATAGGCTCCCTCTTTCATTGCCTCAACTGCTGCTTCGATTGAGCCATGGGCAGTGACGACAACAATCGGGATTTCCACGCCATCCTGACGCAGCCTGCGAATGACCTCCATACCACTCATCCCTGGCATCTGGAGATCCAGAAGAATCAGAGAAGGTACCTCTTGTTGGATGGCAGCCAAGCCTTGTTGGCCGTCGGCGGCCTGGACCACTTCGCATCCCAATGCCCGCAACCGCACCTGCAAGAGGCGGCGGGAGGCCGGATCATCATCTACAATTAACACTTTGCTTGGCATGGTTACTGTAACTTTAAGAGTTTTAACCGCAGATTTTCGCCGATTATCGCAGATAAGGATTCGGAGATTTCACCGCAGAGACGCAGAGTACGCTGAGGTAAGAATTTTTGCCCAATCGGGAGACGACGATTGGGCAAAAGACTTAGTCTTTAGAAGAGCTATGTTTTTGTTTGTCGTCGTCTCCCGACAAACAAAAAACTAATTCTCTGCGCCCTCTGCGCCTCTGCGGTGAGTAAATCTTAATCCGCGCTAATCTGCGTAAATCTGCGGTTAATTTTCCTCATTCATGTTGCTATCTTCGATCCTCCATCCTCCATCCTCCATCCTCTATCCTCGACTCTCATCCCTCCCCACTCAGTACTCAGCACTCGCTACTCAGTACTACTCAAAGGCGCTTTGCGCCATGCGCTCAGCGCATGGCGCGATTACCCTTGAGCCACCTGGGAAGAATTGCTAAATTAATTTTTAATCACCTAGGTTGCTAAAAATGGATGCCCGACTAAAAGAAGGCATTGGCCTGTTTAACGCTGGCCGCTTTTTCGAATGCCACGAATCCCTGGAGGATTTTTACCTTCAGACCGATGAGGAGCACAAGCCGTTCCTGGAGGGGCTGGTACAGCTATCAGCCGCGTGCAGGATCTTCCAAGAGTTTGGGGAGATCACCGGACCGGTGCGCATGATCCGCCAGGCGATCATTCGGCTCGAGAACTACAAACCCGCCTACCTCGGGATCAGGGTCAAATCTTTGATACGGTCCTTGGAAAAATGGACAAGTCGGATGGAGGCCGGTGAGACAAACTCCGCTGCCCCTCAGGTTCGGACACCCAAGATCCGCTTGTGCTGGTTCTTTACCCCATGACCCCCTCACCTTTACAGGAAAAGTTCGACACATTCTTTCGTGGAGAGTGGACCGGAGAAAAAAGGATCCACGGCCTCAAGGGTGGTACCAGGGCCTACCTTCTATCGCTTCTTGCTGCAAAAACAAGCCGGCCGATTCTTTTGATCGCGCCCACCACGAGGGATGCTGAGGTCCTTTACCAAGACCTCGCCTTCTTTCTCGGAGAAGAGGAAAAGGTCTCCCCTATCGAAAAGCGCCTCCATTTTTTCCCTGCCTGGGATGTCCTACCCTTTGAAAACCTCTCACCCCACCTGGAGCTTGTGGCTGCACGACTCGAAGGACTCTACCACCTGATCGAAGGACACGCGCCCATTCTTGTCTCCACCCCTGCAGCTATTCTGCAAAGGGTCATTCCCAAGGATGACTTCAAAGATTCTTACCTCTATCTCGTGGTGGGAGAGGAACTCTCACGGGAACGCTTGCTGGAGCACCTGATTGGTTGGGGTTTCCAGAGTGTTCCGCTGGTGGAGGAGCGTGGTGA
>JACZQL010000105.1 GCA_022545745.1 Deltaproteobacteria bacterium
CCTCCTGCCATCGTGCGGGACCCAAAATTGAACCACTTTCCAACCATTGTGGCCACCAATGGTGTGATCCCGAGCTCTCAGGATTGGAGGGACCACTGTCACAAACTGGTTGCCGAAGGCCGTGGTTGGGTTGGCAGACCTGCCCTTTCGGGTCCCACGAGCTGAAGTTCAACGCAAGCATGTGAGCATTGCAAGGGGAGTTTAACATGGCAGAGGTATTAAGGTTGGGAATTGTGGGTCTGGGAATGGGAGCCGGCCGGGTGATACCGGAGATCTCTCAACTCCCTTTCATCAAACTGACCGCGGGTGCGGACATCCGGCCGCATGCTGTGAAGCAGTTCCGGGAAGAGTTTGGCACCGAGGCTTATCAGAGCGTGGAGGAGATGTGCCAGAGCCCCAATGTTGATGCCGTATACGTTTGCACGCCCCACGAGTACCACTGTGAACACACGATCATCGCCCTGAAGAACAAGAAGCACGTTATTGTAGAAAAGCCCATGGCCCTCTCCATTGAGGAATGTGAAGCCATGAACCAGGCAGCCGAAGCCAATGGGGTCAAACTCCTTTGTGGACATACCCACAGCTTCGACCCGCCCGTTCAAAAGATGGCCGAGGTGGTTCGAAGCGGGCAATTGGGCCGAACACTGATGATCAACAGCTCCTATTACAAAAACTTTATCTACCGACCGTTTTCAGACCACGATGTCGGCATGAGCCGAGGGATCGTCTTGAATCAGGGACCACACCAGGTGGACATCGTGCGCCTCCTTGGCGGCGGCATGGTCCGAAGCGTTCGGGCCATGGCCGGAGTGGGGGATCCCAGCCGCGGAGAGCCCAGGCCGGCGGAAGGGCACTATGTCTGTTATCTCGAGTTTGAAAATGGCCTGCCGGCAAGTTTGGTTTTTAGCGGGTATGCCCATCTCGATTCCGGAGAGCTCGTCTGGGGAATCGGCGAGGGGGGACAGCAGATCGATCCCCAGGCCTTCGTCAATGCCCATCGGTTTTTCAAGGAGATCGGCACCGGACCGGACCGGAAAAAGAAAATGGAGGAGCTGCCCGAACCATGGCGCTATGGGGGGACCCACGCGGGAGAGTGGTTCCACAGTGGCAGTTCCGGTCAACTACCAGGAAAGCGACACCAACCCTTTTTCGGATTGAACATCGTGACCTGTGAGAAAGGCGATGTTCGTCAATCACCGGATGGAATTTACTTATACACCAACGACGGACGGAGCGAGGTTCCTATACCTCCGGGCGCCCATGGGCGAGAGGCCGAGTTGCGTGAGCTATACGAAGGCGTCGTGAACGATCGGCCGGTGTTCCACGATGGCCGATGGGGCGAGGCCACACTGGAGGTTTGTCTGGCCATCCTTCAGTCGGCGGAGGAGAGACGAGAGATTCCCATGTCCCACCAAGTGGCAGTGCCGAATTAGATAATAGTGGGAAAGAAGGCTAGGCAAAGAGGAGAACTTGAATGATTACTGACCTGAGGAAATTTCTCCAAAAACTTGATGCCATGAGCGACCTGAAGCGAATCAGCGGTGCAGACTTAAAATTTGAAATCGGCGCCATTTCAGAACTGGCCTTTCAGAACCATGGACAGGCGCTGCTTTTCGACCAAATCGATCAGTATCCACCCAACTACCGAATCGCCTCGAACGTATGCAGCACCAGGAAGAGATCTCTGTTTGCCATAGGTATGGATCCCGGGCTAGCCGAAGATGAGGCCATGGCGCTGTTCAAGAAGAGATGGGATGCCTTCAAGCCCATTCCCCCTGTGAAAGTCGATAGCGGCTCGGTAATGGAAAATATTCAAAAGGGAGAAGAAGTCGACCTCCTCAAGATTCCAGTGCCCGTCTGGCATGAACTGGACGGGGGCCCTTATATCGGTACGGGGTTAGCCGTCATCCTCAAGGACCCCGAAATAGGCTGGGTCAACCTGGGGAGCTACCGGCTTCAGCGTTATGACCGCTACACAACGGGCGTCTTCAGTGAGCCGGCCAACGATGGAAACAAAATCATGCGCAAGTACTGGGCTCAGGGTAAGGCATGTCCCGTAGCTGTTTCCCTCGGTCCGGAACCTATTATTTTTCTGACGGCTGCAGGCTGTACCGGCTGCCCCAAGGGAGTCCCCGAGTATGACTATGCAGGCTTCCTCATGGGAGAACCCATCCCTATTGTAGAAGGACCTTTGACTGGCCTGCCCATTTCCGCGAATTCTGAAATTGCCATCGAGGGAGAAATACCGCCACCCCAAGTTGAGGCGAGGCCCGAAGGTCCCTTTGGTGAATGGACCGGATACTACATGGGAGGTTCCGTACCTGAGCCGGTCATTCGGGTGAAGGCACTGTACCATCGAACTGATCCGATCCTGTTCGGGGCCTCGCCGCTGAAGCCCCACGATGAAGCCTACTCCTTCTCACTGCCAATGATCTTCGTCACCGGGGTCTGGAGCCATTTACAGAAACTGGGGATACCCGTGCGCCGCGTGTCCAATCCGGTCAAGATGGGGGTAACGGTGATCACTATTCACCAACAAGAAAAAGACGACGTAGAGCGGGCCATGCAGGCCATTGATCAAATTCAGGGACCCCATCGCCTTTTTATCCTCGTGGACGACGATGTGAATCCTGAGGATCCTCGTGACGTACTCTGGGCCGTCAGCACACGCTACGATCCCACAACTGGGGCCCGGGTCAGCACGATTGAGAGCGAATGGTTGTTGGATCCCTTACGCAAGGTGGAGGAGAGGGCTCAGCGCCCTTCTCTGCCTTACCAGCGACTCATCCTCAATGGCTGTCGTCCCTTCGATCGCATAAAAGATTTCTCCGCGGTAAACTTGTTGAGTGAAACGAGGCGCAATGAGACATGGAACAAGTGGAAGATGGAGGAGTGGGCGTCCCGTCCAGTGAAGTAGTTTGAAGGGAGAGGGTCATGGGGCACAAGTCTTTAGGCGAATTTATTGAAGCGGCTCAGGCCATCGGTGAGGTTAAAAATGTGCACGGTGCCGATCTCGACCTCGACGTTGGCTGCTTGACTGAGTTGGCAGCCGAACAGAACGGGCCGATGCTGGTATTCGACCAACTCAAGGGTTTTCCTGAGGACTTCCGTGTGGCCAGCAACGTCATTCGAAACAGTAGACGCCGATACGCACTGGCCATGGGGCTGCCAATAGATGCTCACGCAATCGAACTCGTGAAACAGTTGAGGGAGCGCCGTGGCGCCAAAAAGCCAATTGCCCCTGTTCAAGTGAAGGACGGACCTGTCCTCGAACACAGTCTTACAGGTCAGGATGTGGATGTCGGAAAGTTTCCCGCCCCAAAGTGGCATTCAGGAGACGGTGGTCGCTACATCGGTACGGGGGACATTGTGATCATGCGCGACCCGGACACAGGGTGGGTCAACTTTGGCACCTACCGCGCATGCGTACAGGGAAGAGACCGTCTCAGTATTTGGATAATCAAGCATAAACAAGGCCGTATCATCGCCGAAAAGTATTGGTCCAAAGGTCAACCCTGCCCGGTTGCCGTGGTCCTCGGATGTGATCCACTGACCTTTATGGCCGGAACGAGCCGGTTGAAATACGAGGAGGCGGGCGCCCTGCACGGTGCCCCGGTTGAAGTCGTCAAGGGGCCCCTCACGGGTCTTCCTATCCCGGCACATGGAGAGATCGTCTTTGAAGGGGAAATCCCTTCCCCCGATGAGGAGACCGCCTTCGAAGGGCCCTTTGGGGAATGGCCGGGATACTACGCCCATAGCAGCCAAGAGTGCGTTGTCCGTGTGAAACAGATCGTTTACCGTGACTCCCCAATAATTAATGGTAGCCCGCCATTGAGACCTCTACTCGGTTTACGTGATGATCTGCCTGGTTTCGCCGCCACCATGTGGGATCATCTCGATCGTTCAGGCATTTCTGATGTGGCAGGCGTGTGGGGACACTGCAACTCACTGCTGATCGTGATCGCATTAAAGCAACGCTACCCGGGCCACGCACAGCAGGCACTCCTGGCGGCATCAGGCTTTCGAACTTCGGCGAGCATGTACACCTACTATGTGGCCGTGGACGAAGACATTGATCCCTCCGAATTGAAAGATGTCCTCTGGGCCATGTGTACTCGGGTCAATCCTGCCACCGCCCTGAACATTATTCACAACGCGTGGACAAGCGACCTCGACCCCAGGCTAACACCGGAACAAAAATCCTCGGGTGACCACACCATGGGGCGTTTACTCATTAATGCCTGTAAGCCGTATACGTGGAAGGATGCCTTCCCCAAGACAAATATTTTCTCCACGGAAGAACGCCGGCAGGTAGCGGGGCGGTGGGGCGAATTGCTGAGCGAAATTAATAGCTTAGCTAGGCGGCCTTCGTATCTTGGTTGAGTGACCCTGCCCTGGAGGAAATTTTTATCAGGCCCAGGGTCTTTCCTTTTACCTCTTGACTCGGCACGAAAAGCCACATAGGATTCCACCTTTCTGGGGAGGAGACTGGGTGTGGAGGGAAACTACACCAAAGGGGGTCCTATGAGATTATTTAGAGCAAGCATTGTATGCGCCTTTGCGATTTTTCTCGCGATGGTATTCGCAATGATATCGCAGCCTGCGGTTTCCAATGCCTTCACCGAAGGCAAAACCATTCGGCTTCTGGTCTTTGCCACTCCGGGTGGTGGCTATGACTATTACTCTAGGTTGGTCATGCGTTACATCCCAAAGTATCTTCCTGGCAATCCAAAAACCCTCGTCCAAAACATGCCCATCGGATATTTGGCCGGCAACACCCTTTGGCGATCCAAACCTGACGGCATTACCTGGGGTGTATTGGGGCGGGAAGGCTATCTAAACAATATTGCAGGTGAGAAAGCGCTGAAGTACGACTACAGTAAAGGTATTCCCATTGGCAGTACCGCAAATGAAAATACGCTGATCTATATCCGTACCGACAGCGGCATATCTTCATTGAAAGATCTGGCTGCTGCGATTAAGGCGGGAAAGAAGCCACCCATTATGGGCGGTACCATACGTTCCGGCGCCAGTTACGTTTGGGGTGAGGTCCTGGAGTATTTGGCGCCCGAAATGAAGTTCAAACAGGTTCTGGGTTATCCTGGCGGTTCTGAGGTGGACCTGGCGATCCGAAGGGGGGAAGCCCAGGCGGCCGGGCGTAGCAAGAACTCCTTCTTTTCGCGCATGAGCGATGTCTACAAATCGGGCGAAATCGTAGTCATCTTGCAAACCGGTACTGTCGACGGGAAACGCGACCCAGACTTCGAGAATGTTCCCACCATTGGGGAGTTCGCAGACAGCCGTGAGGATAAACAGCTTCTATCTTTGGCACTCCTCAGCCAGCTTATTGCAAGAGCCTTCTGGCTTCCTCCGGGAGTACCCCAGGATAGGGTGAAGGTAATCCGGGAGGCATTCCGCAAGACGGTAAATGATTCCAAGCTAGTTGCCCAGGCCAAGAGGTCCCGGCGTCATATTGGACCCGTATACGGTGACCAAATGGCTAAGATGTACGCAGATGCCTTCGCTGTGTCTGAAGAGGTTAAGAATCGCATAAGAAAGATCCTTGGACATTAGGATGTTGATTAGGCAATCAAAGTTGCATCCATGTCTCTTGTTGATGCTTTTACCGCTGGTCTAACTTCATCCGAAAGGTCTACGAAACAGATCCTCTTGTCTGCGCCAAGTGCTCGGGCGAAATGCACATCATCAGCTTCATCGACCAGGGTGCGGTCATCAAAAAGATCCTTCAACACTTGGGTCTGTGGGAGGAATCTCATTCACCGCTAGATCGAGGTCCCCCGGAGAAAGAGATTACTTTTGACCCTTCGTACAGCCAGTTGACGTAAAAACCCCTCGCCCCGGCTGGAGCCAATGTCCAGCTCTGCCCGAAAACCAACTTGAAGTTGACATAAC